>JAIWNK010000148.1 GCA_020216845.1 Anaerolinea sp.
TTAGCCGTCCCAGTTCGTCCAGGTGAAATTGAATGCTGTTGCGGTAGTTCCAGGGCGAAGTGGCCGGCAGGATGGGCTGCACCGGTGGGGCGTTTAGTTTGCCGATGCGTTGCAGCTGATCTTGCACTAGGCTGGTTTTGAGGGCGCACTGATCGGGGTAGGAAAGGTGCTGATAGTGGCAACCGCCGCAGACGCCAAAGTGAGGGCAGCGCGCTGCAATGCGTTGCGGGGCAGGGCGCAGCACTTCCAGCAGGCGGGCGCGGGCAAAAGAGCGGCGCGTTTCGGTTAGTTGCACGCGCACGCGCTCACCGGGCAGGGCATAGGGGACGAAGACGGCCCGGCCATCCGGCAAACGGCCTAAACTTTCGCCGCCATAGGTGGCGGTTTGCAGGTCAAGGGTGTAAAGATCGGACATGCTGTGATTATACCGTACTCTGCTGTTGCGTGTGATGGGTGAGGCGGGCGTGTGGGCGGGGGCATGGCTGCGTGCGAGATGGGCAAGGCCTGGTGTGAGACCGCCATGATGGGCGGGCATGGCTGGGTGCGAGATGGGCAAGGCCCGGTGTGAGACCGCCATGATGGGCGGGGGCATGGCTGGGTGCGAGATGGGCAAGGCCCGGTGTGAGACCGCCATGCCCCTACGGGTGTATTTTCACAAATATGGGGACGAAGGGCATTGACATTTGCCCGGTTTGAAGCTAGGCTTGAAGTGGAGGTGCTGCATGTATGAGCGTTTTAGCAAAGAATATGATCAATTTGTCAACTGGACGGCGCGGTTGAGTTTTGAGCTGCCTTTCCTGCGACGGCAATTGCAAGGCCGCCGGCGGGTGTTGGATGTGGCTTGTGGGACGGGGATGCACGCGCTGGCCTTGGCAGCGGAAGGTTGGCAGGTGACCGGCTGTGATTTGAGCCCAGCAATGGTTGCGCAGGCGCGGCAAAATGCCGCCCAACGCGGCCTGGATGTGCCGTTTGTGGTGGCCGGGTTTGACAATCTGACACAGGTGTTGCCGGGGCAGGCTTTTGATGCTTTGTTGTGCCTGGGCAATTCGCTGCCGCACGCCCTGACTGTTGTAGATTTGGCAGCAGCATTGGCCAATTTCGCTGCCTGTTTGGCACCGGAGGGTTTGTTGTTGCTGCAAAGCCGCAATTTCGACCTGGTGTTGGCGCAGCGTCAGCGTTGGTTGGGGCTGACGGAAGCAGACGAGCGTTTGTTCTGGCGTTTTTATGACTTTGACCCCGATGGGTTGATCACGTTTCATGTGCTGACGTTGACCCGCACCGGTCAGGGCTGGCAACAAGAGCTGCTCAGCACGCGTTTGCATCCCTGGCAGCAGACGGAATTGTTGGTGGCATTGCAGCAAACTGGCTTTGGCAAATGCATTTGCCTGGGTAGCCTGGATGGTCGTCCGTTTGAGGCTGAAACGAGCCCAGATTTGATTATTTTGGCGCAGCGAGCCGGTTCGCCCGCAGCGTGAAGATCTCAAAGATCGCCCAAGAGAGCAACATCCCGCCGATGGCAATCCAATACAAGATGGGCGCGCCCATGCGGTCGAAGGCCAGTCCGCTGAGGGGGCTGACCAGGGTGGTCACAAGCCCTTGCAGCGTGGTGAGGATGAGGGCCAGGATCGTGGCGGTTTGTTCGGGTGGGGTGGTTTTGTTAATCAGCATGACCATGCCAACGGTGAAGAAGCTGAAGCCAATGCCGTTGAACACGCTTTTGAACAGCGCCATTTGCACTGTGGGGGAGAGGAGCATCAGCCCGGTTGCAGCCATCCAAATGAGCAGGCCCCAGGCAAAGACGCGCCCGGGTCCGTGTTTGCGCACCAGGCGATCGGCCAACACCATGCCGGGCCATTCGGAAAAGGCGCCCAGGGTGCTCATCAGGCCGATGATGGTCGTATCGCCGCCCAGGCTTTTGACATAGAGGGCTTCGAAGTTGCCAACGCCGTTGCGCGTCAGCCAGAGCACAACCAGAGACACACAGAGGCCAATCAGCAAGGGTTGACCTTGCAGCGTTTTCCACGCTGCGGCAGCAGCAGAGCCGCGCCCTGCCGATGTTGTGTTGGCTTGCACGGGGATGCCAAACAAGATCAGACTGCACAGCCCCAACCCGGCGGCATGGGCCCAAAAACCGGTCACCAAACTGCTGCGTTGGATCCACCAGCCGCCGATGAGCGCAATCAGCGCCCAGCCCAACGAGCCCCACAGGCGCACGCTGCCATAGCCGCTTTGTCGCTTGCTGGTCAGGGAGAGGGTCAGCGCATCGGAGACGGGGGAGATGCCGCTAGCTGCCAGGACGCGCAAATTGGCAAAAACGGCCAGCAACCAAAAACCGGATTGGTGGCCCATCAGGATGGTGAGCAGGGCAGAAAGGAGCAGCACGCCCTGTAACATGCGGCGCGGGCGGTTGACTTGTCGGCTGAGGCGAGCCCAGAATGGTGCCGCAACCATGCTGACCAGAGCGCCCAGCGTGGCCAACAGGCCAATTTGCGTTCCACTGAGGCCTTGTTGTTGATAGAAAAGGCCGATGAAGGGAAAGAGAAAGGCGCCGCTGCCAATGTAAAGGAAGTAATACAGGCGCAGATAGCTAAGTTCATCGGGGCGGGGACGAAACATGAAATAGATTATATCAAGAAATTGGTACTTGACGCGTGCCGGAATTTATGCAATAATGTAACCGGTTACAGTAACCGGTTACATTATTCCTGGAGGAGAGAGTCGTATGAAAAACAAAGTTGTCTATGCCTTTGTGGCAATCGTGCTCCTGGCTGGTTTGGTGTTGAGCGCTTGCACACCCAAGCCAACTGCTGCGGCAGAGCAAAAGAATGAGCCCGTTCAGCTGAAAATGACCATTTGGGGCAGCAGCAGCGACCCCGAAGTGTATCGCAAGCGCCTGGACTTGTTCGAGGCCAAAAACCCCACTATTAAAGTCGAGCTGGTCTATATCCCGAGCGATTATGCCCAAAAGGTGCAGACGATGATTGCCGGCGGCACCTCGCCGGATATCATTCAGCTGGCCGAGGATGTGCACGGATATTCCAGCAAGGGGCAGATTTTGCCGTTGAATGATTATGTTACCAAGTACAACGTCAACCTGAATGAGCGCTTTGGCACGGGGGGCCTGGTTGCTGCCTATTCGCGCGATGGCAAGCTCTATGCCATGCCCGACCGCGGCGGGGCGTTGATTTTGTATTACAACAAAGCCATGTTTGATGCAGCTGGCTTGTCTTACCCGACCAAAGACTGGACCTGGACGGAATTTTTGGATGCGGCGCAAAAGTTGACCATCCGCGAGGGCGATCAGGTGAAGCAATACGGCTTTGCCGCTGGTGATTGGTGGCCCTGGTGGATGAGCTTTATTTATCAGAATGGCGGGCAGGTGTTGGATGCCAATGGCAAACCGGCGCTGGATACGCCTGAAACCGTTGAAGCGTTGCAATTCTATGTGGACCTGGTCTACAAGTACAAAGTTGCCCCAAGCCCAACCGACTATGCCAATTTGGGCACCAACAGCCCCGACCCCTTGTTTGCACAGGGCAAAGTGGCGATGATTACGACCGGTTTTTGGAACGTCGGCTCGTTGCAGCAGGTGCCAGATTTGAAGTGGGACATTGCTCCGCTTTTCAAGCAGAAGAAATCTGCAACGGTGATGTTCGGCAGCGGTTTGGCGATTTCGAAAGACAGCAAGCACCCTGAAGAAGCGTTCAAAGTGATTGAGTTCCTCACCAGCGAAGAAGGGCAGATGCCGATTGTGGAAATGAAGCAAGACATGCCGGCGAATTTGAAGGTGTTGGCCAGCGATACGTTCAAGAATACGGCCTGGAGTGCAACACCGATTCGCATGGAGACGATGCTTGAATCGGCGCAGATGGCTTTGCCTTTGCCGATTGCACCGCAGTGGAATGAGATGCAAAAAGTGTTTGGCGACAACCTGGCGGAAGTGTTCCTGGGCAAGGCCGAAGTGGCTCCGGCGGTCAAGTCCATTCAGCAAGAATTGGAACAGCTGCTGAAGTAGCAGCCCGGTTGCGCTGTGGTTTGCAGAAGACGGGAGAAGTGAGGGGGCGGCAACATGTCCGGGCTTCTTCCGTCTTCTTCTGTCAGAAAGCAGAAGGAGATTCGAGATGCCAAAGCGTGTATGGATCGGCCTGATGGTGTGCGTGGGGCTGACTCTGATTGGCTTGGTGACGTGGAGAATCTGTTCAGGGAATACAATGATGACAACAATCACGATAAATCCGCAGGTTGATTATCAAACCATTGAAGGCTTTGGCGCTTCTACCGCCTGGTGGGCGCAGGTGGTGGGGGGCTGGGAGGATGAGCGTCAACAGATCGTAGACTGGCTGTTTGATTCAGAGAGCGGCATTGGCCTGACGATTGTTCGTTATAACCTGGGTGGCGGCGATGGTTGGAACATTGCCGACCCCTGGCGGCGAGCTGAGACGTTTGAGGTGGCTGCCGGGCAATATGACTGGGGGCGCGATGCCAATGCATTGTGGGTGTTGAAAGCGGCGCAGCAGCGCGGTGTGGAGCACGTGGTGGCATTTGTCAACAGTCCGCCGGCGCGCATGACGGTTTCGGGGCTGACAACGGGCGAAAAGGATGGTAAATCCAATCTGCGCCCGGAGATGTACGATGACTTTGTGCGTTATCTGGTGGATGTGGTGCGTCATTTGCGCAACGATGAGGGCTTGCCGGTGACCTACCTGAGCCCGATCAATGAGCCGCAATGGCCATGGAGCTACAAGAATGGTCAGGAAGGCTGTCATTACACGCCGCAAGAAGCAGCTGCGCTGACGCGTCGCCTGGTGACGGCTTTGGCTGCGGAGAACTTGCCGGTGTTGGTCTCGGCGCCGGAGCTGGCCGAATGGAAGCGCAGCGAACCCTATGTGGATGCGTTGCTTGGCGATGCTGTGCTGGCTGGGCAATTGCCACATTTGGCCGTGCATTCTTACTGGTCGAATCGAGAGGACAAACAACGCCTGGTACGTTACCTGGATCGTCATTATCCCGGCACGCAGTTGTGGATGTCGGAGTGGACCGAGATGAAGGAAGGCCGTGACACTGGTATGGATTCGGCCCTGGTGTTGGCCAACACAGTGCAAGATGACCTGGTCTTGGGTGGGGTTACCTCATGGCAATATTGGATTGCGGTCTCAAAATATTACTTTCGCGATGGGCTGATTTATGTAGATGAAGCAAGCCGTCGGTTGATTCCCACGCAACGCTTGTGGGCTTTGGGCAATTTCAGCCGGTTTGTGCGTCCGGGGGCGGTACGGGTCGAAGCGTTGTGCACGGGGGCAGGGTGCGACGAACTGAACATTTCGGCCTTTCGCTCAGCGGATGCGCAAACGCTGGTCTTGGTTGTGGTCAACAATGGCCCTCAGCCGCAGCAGGTGCGCCTGGATGTGCCGCAGGGATGGCAGGTGTGGCAAGTGTATGAAACCTCGGCGGAACGCTCCTTGCAGCGGATGGAGAGTACTCCGTTGCAAGCTGCGCGGGCTGAATGGTCGTTTGCCGCACAGAGTGTGACAACAGTGGTGCTGCGATGAAATTACGCGCAAAAGAAACGCTTTGGTTTTATCTTTTGGTTTCGCCCTGGCTGGTGGGCTTCATCGGCCTGACGCTGGGGCCAATGTTATATTCATTCTATTTGGGCTTTACCGATTGGGATCTGTTCAATGCCCCACGTTGGGTTGGGCTGGATAATTTTGTGCGGCTGTTTACCCAAGACCGCATTTTTGGCAAAGCGTTGCTGAATACGTTTTATTATGCCGGGCTATCCATTCCCTTGGGGCTGACTGCTTCTTTGGCGGTTGCCTGGTTGCTGAACAAACCCCTGGCAGGGATGCGCATTTTTCGCACGCTCTATTACATTCCGGCGTTGGTGCCGGCGGTGGCAACCTCGCTCATTTTTCAGCGACTGTTGGCGCCCAACAGTGGGCTGAACCAATTGCTGGCCCTGGTTGGCATTCAGGGCCCGGCCTGGTTGCTTGACCCGTTGTGGGTCAAGCCTGCCCTGGTGTTGATGTCGCTGTGGGGGGTGGGGGGTGGCACGGTGTTGTTGTTGGCGGGGATGCAGGGCGTGCCGGTTGAGTTTTACGAGGCGGCAGCAATGGATGGGGCCAATCAGACGCAAATGTTCTTCAAGATTACCCTGCCGATGCTTTCGCCGGTTTTGTTCTTCAACCTGATCACCGGTTTGATTGGCGCTATGCAGACATTCACGCAGGTGTACATCATGACTGGCGGAGGCCCCAATAATGCCAGCTTGATGATTGTGCCCTATTTGTTTGATAATGCCTTCCGCTTTTATCACATGGGCTATGCCTCGGCGATTGCCTGGGTGCTGTTTGTGCTGATTCTGTTGTTGACTTTGTTGGTCTTCCGTTCTTCCTCCGCCTGGGTTTATTACGAGAGTGAGGTAAAACGCTGATGTGGCGTAAACTTTCCAAACTGGATGTAATCACTTCTTACACGATTTTGATGTCGTTGGGGGCTTTGCTGTTGGCGCCTTTCTTGCTGATGATTTCGATTGCGCTTTCCAGCGATGAAACGACGGTCAAAATGGCCTTCACCCTCTTCCCGCGCGAATTTCAATTTGCCAATTTTGGGCGGGTGTTTGGGCCGCAATACGCGCTGCAAACCTTCATTGGCAACAGCCTGGTGCTGTGTTTGCTGGCAGTGCTGGGGCAGGTGTTTGTCAGCAGCCTGGTGGCCTATGCCTTTGCCCGCTTGCGCGCCCCGGGGCGAGATGTGTTGTTCGTCATTTTGCTGAGCACGATGATGATTCCGGCTGAGGTGACGATGATTCCACAGTTTGATATTTTCCGTCGCCTGGGCTGGATCAATACCTTGTTGCCCCTGATTGTGCCCAACTTTTTTGGTGGGGCGTATAATATCTTCCTGATGCGGCAGTTCATCGCCCGCATTCCAATGGACCTGGATGAGGCCGCCCAAATTGATGGGCTGAGCTACCCGGGCATTTATGCACGTATCATCTTGCCGCTCATTCGACCGGTGTTGGTCACGGTGGCGATTATGACCTTCTCCTGGAATTGGGGCTGGTTTATGGGGCCGCTGATTTACATCAACGACCGGGCGCGGATGCCGTTGGCTTTGGGCGTGCAGATGCTCAGCGCAGTACCGGGTGGGCAACTTCCAAAGTATAATATCATGATGGTCGGCTCACTGATCTTGATTTTCCCGCTGATTTTGTTGTATTTCTTTGGGCAGAAGTACATCTATCAGGTGGGGATTGTCTCAAGCGGCAGTTCTGCGGTCAAGTGAAGCCGGCAATGAGGTGTTGAGTTGGCTAAAAAGAGCGTCACAATTTACGATATTGCTCAAATGGCGCACGTTTCGGTTGCAACGGTTTCGCGCGTGGTCAACAATACCGGTCAGGTGCGTCCGCAAACGCGGCAGCTTGTCCAATCCATCATCGAACAGACCGGGTTTCGCCCCAATGTCCTGGCGCAGAGCCTTTCGACGCGTGCCACGCGCACGATCGGCTTCATCCTGCCTGATATTACCAATCCGTTCTTTGCTTCGGTGTTCCTGGAAGCCGAGAAGCGTGCCCTGGCGCTGGGCTATACGGTCATGCTGGCCAATAGCCTGAACGACCCGGCGGTTGAATCGCAAAACCTGTTGAGTTTTGCCGAAAAGCAGGTAGATGGGATCATCTTCATGGGCGGACGGGTGAATGATAACCCACCGCGCCCAGAGCATGTGGCCGAGATGCAAACCGTGTTGGAGCAGACGCCGATTGTGATGATCAATGGCAAGATGCCCGGCATTGATTGTTACGATGTTCATGCCGATGAGGCGCAGGGCATTCACGATGCAGTTGCCTACCTGGTGGGGCTTGGTCATCGGCGGATTGAGATGATTGGTGGCGTGCCGGGCAACCTGACGACGGATGAAAAGCTGACGGCCTTTGCCCATGCCTTGCAGCAACACGGCCTCGACTTGCCCGATCCGCTGACTTTGCCCGGGCGTTGGTCTGTGCTGGATGGCATGGCCTGTCTGGAGGCGCGCTTGCAGCGCCCGCCTTTGCCAACGGCCTTCATTGCCATCAATGATTTGATCGCCATTGGTGTGTTGCTCAAGGCGCAGGAGCTTGGGCTGAACGTGCCGGGCAATTTTTCGTTGATTGGCATTGATGATATTGCCTGGGACGAGATGATGCGCCCGCCCCTGACCTCCATCAGCCAAAATTACGCGCAGCTGGGCCCGGCGGCGGTAGATGTGATTGTCGCTGTCAGTGAGGGACAAGACCCGCCGCGCCAATGTGTGGTGCCCACCTTTTTGGTGGCGCGCCAATCGTGCGGGCCGGCGACGAGATAATCTTTTTTGACGTTGTTTTGACGATGACAGGATATGCTATCCATAGCGTATCCTGTTTTTTGTTTTTGGAGGTTTCTCATGAAGTACACGTCAAAAATTGGGGTGGCTTTGCTGGTTCTGGCGTTGGCGCTGATTGCCTGTGGCAAAACGACGCCGACTCAGACATCTGAGCTTGTTGTGCCGACGCAGACCGCTGCACCGCTTGCTGCAACGTCAACCCCATCTGTGCCGCTTGTGCCTTTGGGCGAGGTGCAGCAAGTGCAAGAAGGCGGCTTTTCTTTTGCCATGGTGCCGGGCTATGAAATGCAGTCATTGGGCGGGCTGGTGACGATTGCGCCGCCTGGAACGGACCCGGACGTTGGCCCGATGATCACGCTGATCGGCGGTGAGGTGGAGCAAACGACCAACGAAGGGCTGTATGAGATGCTCAAGCAGGGTTCTGCAACGTTGCAGGTTGGGCCGGCGCGCCCGATTCGCGTGGCCGGGGTGGACGGGTTGGAGGCTGACCTGAGTGGTGAGAACAACGGCAAGTCCATGACCGGACGGGTGGCCTTGGTGATGGTGACGCCTACGCAGGAATTTGTCCTCTTGGCGGGCGCACCGACCGAGCGTTGGGCGGAGTTGGAGCCATATTACACCGCTGTGCTGGCTTCGGTGACTTTTTCTGAGCTCACTTCGCTGTCGCAGCCAACCGAGGATGTGCCCTCTGGCCTTAACCTGGCCCCGGGATGGTATGTCTATTCGAATGCCAATGCGGTGCGTGACCTGGCCGTGGTGGATGGCAAGCTTTATGCGGCGACGACTGGCGGTGTGACGGTGTGGGACTTGCAGACCCCCGGTCGGGTGGATAAGTACACAACGCTGGACGGCCTGGCGCATATCAGCAATTATGCCATTGAGCCGTGCGCGCTGCCGCAGGCGCTGCTGCTGAGTGGCTCGCTGCAGGGGCTGAGCTTTTTTGACCCGCAGAGCAAGCGCTGGACGACGAATGCGATCTCCCTGCCCGAGGATAGCCGCGTGGCCGCCAACAAGGTGACCAACCTGTTGTGCGATGTTGCCAATGACCGCCTGTTGATCGGCTATTCTGGGTTGGGGGTATACAATCTCAACGATGGCAGTTTTGTGCGCTATACGACCAAACAGGGCCTATCCTGGGATGGCGTGTCCGATGTGGCGGTCAACGGTGAAGAGATTTGGGTCGCTTCGGGCTATAACGGTGTGGCGCAAATCCGCAATGGACAGGTGACGGTGCATAACAAGGCAAGTGGTCTTTCGAACGAGACGGCTTTTTCTGTCCTGGCCCGGGATGGGGTGGTGTGGGTTGGCACCGCTGGCAGTCTGGAGCGGTTTGCCAATGGGCAATGGACGGCCTACACAAGCAAGACAACCCCCAACCTGCCCGGCAGCGTTCAACACATGGCGCTGGCCGCGGATGGCACGCTGTGGCTGGCTTCTGCTCCCCTGGTCGGGGCCGGGCAACTGTGTCAGTTCGACCCGAAGACGGCAAGCTGCTTGCGCAGCTATCAAGATGCAGCGGGCGATGCGATCATGGCGCTGACGCTGGATGAACAGGGCCGCCCCATCTATGGCACAGAGCGCGGCATCTTCTTGCTGGATGGCGAACAGGTGACTGCTTTCGTCTTGCCTGAGGAACGCCTGGTGAGCAACAGCGTTTCGGCCCTGGCGCAAGATGCGGAAGGCAAGCTGTGGGTCGGGGCGGGCGCAGCCATTCAGCGCCTTGACCCGGCCGCGCCGGATGCAGCCTGGCAGAGCTTTCGCAAGCAGGATGGGGCGGGGGGAAACTGGGCGGTGAGCATGGCTCGCGCCAACGATGGCCGGATGTGGTTCGCCATGATGAACGGCGATGCAAGCAGTTACTTTAACGGCGCGTGGAAGACTTACCCGAACGTGCGCAGCTTTGAGGCCGTGGCCGCAGATGCGCAAGGGCGCGGTTGGTTCGCCGACACCAGTGATGGCATTGTGGTGCTCAACCCCGATGGCAGCACAGCGATGACGTTTGGCAAGGATAATGGTCTGAGCACAAGCAGCGTCTATTCCTTGCTGGCCGATGGCGAGAGCATGTGGGTTGGCACGACCGAGGGCCTGTATCGCTATCAGGATGGGCAAATGAAGGCTGTCTTCCCCAAGGGCGACCCGGCGCTGCCGAATACCTGGATCCGCTCGATGGCGCTGCTGCCGGATGGGCGGATGGTGATTGGGATGCAGACGGGCATCGCTTTGTACGATGGCAAGACGACGCGCGTTGTGCTGGACTTGTTCAAGCAAACGCTGCCCTCCAATGTGGTCAGCGTGGCCGTGACGCCGGATGGCAGCATTTGGGTTGGCACGGGGGGCGGCGGGTTGTATGTTTCTGCCGATGGCGAGACGTGGAAGTCTTATCGCACGACGGATGGGCTGCCCTCGAATTTCATCAACGTGGTGTATGTGGATGGGTATGGTACGCTGTGGGTCGGTTCGGGCGGCTCGTTCGATGGCGGTGCCTTGCTGCGGATTGTGCCGTAAGTGCGGCGTGCGTGATGGAATGAGGCGCTGTGCGCTCGCTGCAGTTGCGGTGAGCGCACAGGTTGTTTTCAGGAGAAGTATTGCAGGGCAAGGCGCAAGCGCACATCAACATCGGCGGGGGCATCGCGCGGAATGGATTGAATGGCGGCTTGTGCCTCGACGACGCTGTAGCCGAGGGCGGTCAGTGCTTCGAGCACTTCGGTGTCGGCATCGGGCAGGCCAGTGACCAGGCCCAGCTCGCTGCTGCTGCCCAACTTGCCTTGCAGGTGCAACAAGATCTTGGCGGCGGTTTTTTTGCCGATTCCGGGCACGCGCGCAAACACCTCGGCCTGCTCGTGGAAGACGGCGCGCCGAATGGCATCTACCGAGAGCGTGGAAAGGACGGCCAACCCCAGGCGCGGGCCGATGCCCTCGACCCCTAGCAGCAACACGAAGGTGTCGCGCTCGGTGACGGTCTCAAAGCCGTAGAGTGCCAACAGATCTTCACGCACGACCAGGTGCGTGTGCAGCAAGATGCGCTGACCGGCAACTGCCTGCAGGCGCAGGGCGGCGGGGGTGTGGACGTGCAGGCCAATGCCCCCGACCATGACCAACAGACCATCTTCGAGTGTGGCAGCAATCTGCCCTTCAAGTGCGGCGATCATGATGCGCTCCTTTGGTGATAAGCCTCATACAGCACCAGGGCGGTGGCGACGGCCAGGTTGAGCGAGTCGCTGCGGCCCTGCATGGGAATGCGTACAACCGCCTGACACAGGCGCAAATGTTCGGGTTGCAGGCCTTGCCGTTCGCTGCCCATCAGCAGCAGCAAGGGGTCGGGGTAGGCAAAGCCGTGATAATTGTCTTTGGCCTTGTCGGAGGTGCCGATGACGGCCAGGTTTTGGGCCTGTTGCCAGGCCTGAAATTCGTCCAGGCGGGCGCGCACCAACTGCTGACTGAACAGGGCGCCCATGCTGGCGCGCACGGCGGTTGGGTCATAGGCATCGGTGCATTGGTCAAGCAAAATGACGCCGGACCCGCCGACGGCATCGTGTGTGCGCAAGATGGTGCCAAGGTTGCCCGGGTCTTGGACGGAATCGAGCACGACCCAGGTTTGGCCGGGCTGTGGGTGAATGCTGTGCAGCGGTTGATATTGCTGATGCAGCACAGCGGCCAGGCCTTGAGGGCCTTCTTTCTGGGAGAGCGAGGCAAACACGGCTTCGCTCACCTCCAGAATGGACAGGCCGCGTTGGGCGGCTTCTGCCAGCAGGTCACGCGCCAGGCTGCTGGTTAGCAGGGCCGGGGCGACAATCAGCGTTTCGATTGGGGCAGATTGTTGCACCGCTTCGGTGACGATGCGCAGCCCTTCGATGAAGTACAGGCCGGTTTGCTGACGCTCTTTGCGCTCGCGCAGTTTGCGAATGGCTTTGATTTGTGGGTTGGCAGTGCTGGTGAGGATCATAGGCTGGTTTGGCTGAGGCTGAGGAAGCGTTGACTGTGCAGGTGACAGATGGCAACGGCCAACGCGTCGGCGGCATCATCCGGGCGGGGAATATCGGGCAGGCCGAGCAGGGCGCGGGTCATCTGCTGCATTTGCGGTTTGTCGGCCCCGCCATAGCCGGCAACGGCTTGTTTGATTTGCATGGGCGTGTATTCGGCGATGGACAGGCCGGCCTGGGCCAGGGCAAGCAACGCCACCCCGCGCGCCTGACCGACAGCCAGGGCGGTGGTGACATTGCGCGAGAAAAACAGCTTCTCCACCGCTGCTGAGGTGGGGCGGTGGAGAAGGAGAAGATCATTCAATTGCTGATACAGGCTTACCAGGCGGATTTCGGCTTGTTGCCCGGCTGGGGTCGTGAAGACGCCATAGCGCACGCAGCGCAGACCGTCGGACGTTTCCTCAACCAGGCCATAGCCGGTGGTGGCTGTGCCAGGGTCAATGCCCAGCACCAGCATTGCGGCCTCTGCCTAGCCTTCCATGGCGGCCATGGCAGCTTCTGAGACGTTCAGGTTGGAGTAGACGTTTTGCACGTCGTCCATGTCTTCGATTGTCTCGATGGCGCGCATCACTTGCAATGTGTCTTCAACGGAGAGTTCGATTTCCTGGTTGGGGATCATGCGCAGACCGGCTTCTTCGATGTGGACATTAATGGCGCGCAGTGCGTCGCTGAGGGTCTTGAACGATTCAACCGGGCCGATGATTTCAATCGTTTCATCTTCTTGGGTCACATCATCCGCGCCGCCTTCCAGTGCGGCTTCGAAGATGGTGTCGAAGTCCTTGCCGGAGGGGGAAACAGAGAAGTAGGCCACGCGCTTGAACTGCCAGCTGACCGAGCCCGATTCGCCAAGGTTGCCGCCAGCACGCGAGAGGGCGTGGCGCAGCTCGGCAACGGTGCGGTTGCGGTTGTCGGTGACGCATTCGATGATCAGCGCAATGCCTTTGGGGGCGTAGCCCTCATAAGTAACCTGCTCGAAAGCAGCACCATCTTTCAGTTCGCCCGTGCCGCGCTTGATGCCGCGCTCGATGTTATCTTTGGGCATGCTGTTATCACGCGCCTTTTCAACGGCGAGGCGCAAACGAACGTTGGTTTCAATATCGCCGCCGCCTTCGCGCGCTGCCATGACGATTTCGCGCGTCAGACGGGTGAAGAGTTGGCCGCGCTTGGCGTCCCCGGCGCTTTTCTTGCGCTTGATGGTGGCCCAATGTGAATGACCTGACATGACTCACTCCTTATAAACCCATCGAAGGGATTAATCTTTGAGGCGATATTATACCATAAGATGAAGCGCACAAAAATGTTTTGTGAACAATTGCCGTTTAAAAATTGAACGCTTGATGACGAGGCTTTCTGTTGAAAAAAGGGGCAAAAATGGGTAGACTCTTGCTATCTCGATTGCTTGGAGTGTTCAGATGAAACGGATTTGGATGGCAGGGCTGATTTGCTTGTTATCTTGGTTGGGGGCTGGCGTTTCGGGGTGGGGCGGGCAGGCCGCCGCGCTGACAGCAAACACGTATTATGTTTCCAGCTCAGCTGGCAACGATGCCAACGATGGGCTTTCGGAGGGTACACCCTTGCGCAGCATTGCACGGGTGAATGGCCTGACGTTGCATCCGGGGGACCGGGTGCTGTTCAAGTGCGGGGATGTTTGGCGGGGTGAGATGTTGACGATTCGTCATTCGGGCACTGCTGCTCAGCCGATTACGTTTGGCTCGTATCCGGCAGGGTGTGTCAATCAACCGCTCCTCTCCGGGACTCAGCCGGTATCTGGCTGGGTGGCGTTGGGCGGCAACCTCTATCGCGCCGACCTTGCTGCGGGGGCCAATGCCGGGCGTTTTCCGTATGGCGTCAATCAGCTGTTTCGCAATGGTCAGCGCCTGACCCTGGGGCGTTGGCCCAACCTGGATGCTGGCGATGGCGGGTATGCGACGTTAGAAGGGCAGCCATCCGGCACTCAGGTGACGGATGCGCAATTGCCTGCTGGCAATTGGAGCGGGGCGGTGTTGCACATCAAAAGCATTCGCTGGGCGATTCTCAATCGGCAGGTGACTGCTTCTTCTGGCACGACACTGACGCTGGGCAGCCCGGTCAGTTGTTGGGGCGGCAGCTGCGCTGGCTGGGGCTATTTTTTGAACAATCACCCCAATACGCTGGATCGCGATGGGGAGTGGGCGTTGAGTGGCAACGGGTTGTATCTTTATTCCACGTCTGGCGCTCCGTTGGATGGCGAGGTTGAGGCATCGGTTGTGCTCTTTGGCGATGGACAGGCTCAGCGCTCATGGGGCGGAGTCAATTTGGGGGCGGATTATGGCAGCCCAATTGCCTATGTGACGGTTGAAAACCTGGCCCTTTCGGGCTGGTTTCGGCATGGCATTGCAACCCCCACCAATATGCACCCCAGTGAGCCGCATGATTTGATCCTTCGCAACAACACCATTCGCGATGTGGATGGCACTGGCATCAACCTGGAGACCTGGGTTTGGGACGCACAGGATGGCCGTCCGGATGGGTGGCGCGGCGGCTATGCGTTGACTGTCAGCGGCAATCGGGTTGAGCGCGCCAATCACATGGGCATCAACCTCTACAGTCGTTCTTCTACCTTTGAACGAAACACATTGCTGGATATTGCACGGATTGAAAACCTGGGGGCACGTGGCATGGGCTGCGACTATGATGAGGGCGATGCGAGCGGCGGCATTTGTACGGAGGATGGCGATGGCATTCGCATCAAAGCTGGCAACGCAGCGGATAGTGGAAACTCGAATACCTTCCGGGGCAATCGCCTGGAGCGGATTGGCTACAATGGCTTCGATGTGTTTGGGTATGGCAACTTCTTTGAAGGCAATGTGATTTTGCAAGCCTGTATCTCCAAAGGCGATTGTGGCGCCGTGCGCACCTTTGGCAATGGCTCACTGAGCAGCACACCTGTGCATGACCTTGTCTTTCAGAACAATATTCTGGTGGATACGATCGGCAACACCGACGGGTGTCGCAGCGATTTTGACGCTTTGTTTGGGTTTGGTTTCTATGTGGATTATTTCTCGCGTGACATTGTGTTGAATGGCAACACGGTTGCTCATTCAACCGCTCATGGGGTCTTGTTCCAGGATTCAACCGGCGTGTTGGTCGGCAACACGCTTTACAATAATGGCGATACGGATGATTATTCCGCAGCGCAGTTGTTTGTTGGCAGCGCGCCGGCTTATGTTGGCAGCAGCACGGACAATATTTTCTTTGGCCTAAACCCGCATGCCCGAACACTGGCTTTGAATGAGCTGTCGCGCTTGGGGAGCTCTGATAACAATCGGTATTTCCATCCCTACCGGGCCAATCACATTTACGCCGGCAGTGAATACAATTTGGCAACCTGGCGCAGCGTCAGCGGCAAGGACACGCACTCGGTTGAGCATTGGTACACCCAACCGATCGGGCAGACGCCGCGCTCGCACTTGTTCTACAACGACACCGCACAAACGCAAATCGTCAATTTGGGGGCGATTTATTACCTGGACTTGAATCAAACGCCGGTTTATGGCACGCTCTCCCTTGCACCATACACGTCCAGAATTTTGGTTGAAAATGGCACGGTGACCGATTTGGCTGTACAAATGGCGGTGATGGGCCCGCTACAGACCGAACCCGGGGCAACCGTGACATATACGATGACGCTTGAAAACCGGGGCTCTGTGGCAGCGAGTCAGGTGATTTTGGAAAATATCGTGCCGGCGCAGATTGTCAACCTCAGCTGGTCAGCGGATTCTGGCGCGGTGGCCCTGCAACCGGGCACGCGCTACATCTGGTCGTTGGCGAGTTTGCCCGCCGGGGGACGGGTGGTGTGGACCGTGACGGGCGAGTATGCAGCAGACTTGATCGCCGGAACGCCTTTGCTGCTGGAGGCAACGGTGAGTTCTGAGACGCCGGATGGCAACCCGGGCAACAATGTGAGCCGGGTGTGGTTGGGCGACTGGCAGCGCCTGTATTTGCCAGCAATTGAACGATGAAAAGAGCATCAAGATAGTCGCGCCTGTTGTCAATTTTTTTGGGGGCCCGCTCCCTTCAGCCAACCTGAGAACGGATCGAAGCCCCAAGAAATGACAAGGCGCGGCCCCGGTTACTCTTGTTCGAAATGTTGCCCTTTGAACTTCAACGTGTTGCAGTTTTCAACGATAATCCGCACTTTGTCCTCTGGAATTCCGCCTGGAATTTCCACATCAATCTCGAGGGTGATTTTTGCTCTGGCCCCAATCAGGCTGATCAGGTGGTTTAGCACCTCATCTGAAATTCGACCAGCATCGCGGACCATGCGGGTGGGGTCCAATTCCACGCTGCCGTGGAAACGACGAAAAACGGGGGGGCGCTCGGTTTCAATGCCACCTATCGGTAAGGGTGGGGCAGTCACAACCCCCGTCTCGTGGGTATGGTTGGTCGGTGTTGCTCCGCCATCCGAATACGTTTGCGCTTGTTGCTCTTGTGCCTGACGTTGTTGTTGGGCAATCTCCGGTTTGACCAAGACGCTGGACGAATCGAGCCTTACGTTCGGAATGCTGCCGGCGGTCAAGCCCATGTAGCTGCCATCGGGACGCACGGCTTCGGCATAGGCGAAAGTGTCTCCCCAGGTCAGCGAGCCGACCCCGCTGCGAATGGTCGCAAGCAACACCTCTTCATCTCGCAAACGCGAGAGATACAGATATTGGGCCAGGTATTCCCACAACTGTTTCGTGCCGATGTGAGGGGCATCTTTCCATAGCCAACGGTCCAATTCCATGCGCAGCAAGGCAGGTGACCACTGTGTAATCAGCAGCTCATCGCTCTTCAGCTTTTTGGCGGCGCGGCTGACCAGGCTATCGCCCCCTTGCAGGCGGCTGATAGACCATTCAATCGGCGCGGTACCTTGTTGCTTTGGCACGATCAGCTGACAATATGTCTCCAACAGGCGGGCCTGAATGGTATCGGCGTGATTTTGAATTTGTTTCTTCACCTGATTCTTCTGAGAAGCATCCAGGTTCAGCTGTTCTTCCTCTTGCTCAATCGAAGTCCAGGCCAGCCAATTGCGCACGGCTTGCTGCAACTCGGAGAGCCGTTCGGCATCGGCGGCCAGGAAGATGAGCATGTTGCGATAGTGGCGCGGGCTGTTGCCGCGTTGCTCCAAAATTTCCCGAGCTGCGCTGAGCGCTTTGCTTTCTTCGCTGCGGCTGCGGTGTGCCTGCCCCGGCCCTAAAATGACCAATCGGCAGGCGGCTTCGTCGGGAACATCGGCGCTGTTTGCCGGGATGGCATGGACGCCGGCGAAGTCTGCCCGGTCGCGGCGCACAAGTTCGCGCACGCGGCGGATGATTTCATCCTCGACGACTTCGGGTTTGCGTTCATACTGAGCAGCGCGGTCTGAGGCCATGCGCGTAATCGTCGGGCGGGTATCAAACCAATAACGCGTGGCATCGGAATAGAGGTAATTCAGCTCATTCGAGAGTCGCCGTAGCGCATCGCCAAAGATGGCCGGCGATTCGCCGGGTTGAACGCAGCCAAGTTTGATGCGCACTTCTTCAACGCCACGTGCTTTTTGTGTGTTGGTGGAGGGGGCGCTGCCGATGAAGATGGCGCGCGCCACCCGCCGACAGGCGGAATAGCGCCCCAGGTTGGGGTTGTCGCGATCCAGCGCCAAGGGGCGGCTTTGCAGGCCGTCAATATCTTTGTCAACCACAGCCCCCCAGCCTTCTGGCAGGTAGCGCGTGACTTCAAAACGCACATTGGTTGTATCCATTGGCACGCTGCCGGGCATAATCAGCAGTGAGCCATCCGCATTTTCCCACAGCTCATGCACAATCGAGGCCATCATGCGCAGCACGCCGCGCGTGCGCTGAAAACGTTCCAGGGTTGACCAATCTTCATACAGCCGGTCGAACAGCTCGGGGTGAATCGGGTAGGCAGAGATCAGGCGCTGTTCATAGTCTGCCTCGCGGCATTCGGAGGGAAATTCGGAGCGGTTGGTCTGATACATTTCGGCAAAGGCGCGACAAACAGCATCGCGTCCCACGTAATCGCTAACGGGTTGGAACAAGCGTCGCCGCACGATTTCGAAGCTCTCGGTTGCGGAAGCGGGTTTCCAAACCGCTTCCAGGCGGCCAAACACATTGCGGATGCGCTCCAGCGCTGCCTGTCCGCCTTCGCCGCCAATCTCGATATCGGATTGCGGAATGGCGGCGACTACCATAGCATCGGGCACGGCTTTGGCGGCCTCGGTCAGGGCCTGGGCAAAGGTCATGTTGGCATCAAACGATCCACCCGGCAGGTCGTCCTTGCCGTATAGCTGACGGGCATAGGCAACCCATTCGTCAATCAGCACAAGCACAGGCCCAAATTGATCGAAGAGCCGCGCCAGTTTCTCCGAGCCGGGGCTGATGCCGCGCCGATCCTCTTCGGCGATCAGCTCGTAGGCCTGACTTGCTTGCCCCGAAGCCTGACCAATTTGCCAGGCCATCTCGCCCCACAGGGTGCGAATTTGGGTGCCATCCGGTTTGGTGCGCACCTCGGCCGGGCTGAGTTGCGTGCCGACCAGCACGGCACGGCAGGCAACCGGCAGATCCACTTCTCCGCCCTTAAGCCCCTTGGGCACCAGGTTTTCCAGCCCGGGCACGTCTTGCGGCTTGAGTTGCCCGCCAAACAGGTGATAGAGCGCCAGCATGGAGTGTGTTTTGCCGCCGCCAAAATTGGTTTGCAATTCGACGACCGG
>JAIWNK010000149.1 GCA_020216845.1 Anaerolinea sp.
AGTGCGCTTCCGCCGCTCATCGGCAACACAACCGCAAGCCCCATCGAAACCCCCGAACAAATTCGCGCCGAATTGAAAAAGCAACTCTGCGGCCCGGTTCGCTGGCAAGAAAGCATTCTTGCCCTCTCAGCCCTGGGCGTAGACCATTTTTTGGAAGTCGGCCCCGGCGAAGTGTTAATCGGACTGGTCAAACGCACCCTGCCCAATGCCAACTGTGCCCATTTCAGCCAACCTGAAGAGCTGCCCATCCTTCAAGAATGGCTTGGCGGAGGCACCCTTTGAAACGGCTACTGATCGTTGGCGCCAGCAACTTTGGCAGAGAAGTGCTCGACTGGGCACTATCCATTCCAGCCTCTGAACGGGATTGGCAAGTCGTTGGCTTTCTCGATAATCGCCCCAACATTCTTGCACCGTTTTCAACGCCCTACCCCATTCTGGATGCCCCTGAAACGTATGCCATCGGCCCCGAAGATTGCTTTATCTGTGCGGTAGGAGACCCCAAAGCCCGCCTCCACTATGCCACAATGCTCAGCGAACGCGGCGCAAGCTTTATCAACCTCATCCACCCCACCGCCATCATCAGTCCCTCAGCGCGTTTGGGGACAGGGTGCGTGTTATGTCCCGGCGTCGTCATTGGTGCCAATGCCACCATCGGCAATTTCGTCGTCCTCAACACCTACGCAACCATCGGCCATGATGCCACCCTGGGCGACGGTTGCACAATTAACAGTCATTGCGACGTGACCGGCTGGGCCAAATTGGAAGAAGGGGTCTTCATGGGCAGCCATGCTTCCATCCTGCCACACGTCACTGCCGAGGCCTATGCCGTCATTGGCGCCGGCAGTGTTGCCATCCGCACTGTTCCGGCTCATCAAACCGTTGTCGGCGTCCCCGCCAAACGAATTTAGTATCAATTCTGGAGGATTTCAATGTCAAAATTTATTGAATTATTCGCAAGCGTTGTGGAAGTTTCACCGGAAGAGATTCAACCCGATGCTGCCCTGCAAACTTTTAGCGCATGGGATTCGCTGGGACGATTGGCTTTCATTTGTGCGGTTGATGAGCAATATGGCCTTCAACTGCCTGGCGAAGCAGTGCGCTCAGCCAAAACTGTCAAAGAATTGCAGGCCCTGGTCGAAACAGACCAACCATGACGGTCTCATTCGATTTTTCTAACAGAAATTTCGTCGTCACCGGGGCTTCATCAGGAATTGGCCGCCAAATTTGCATAGATCTGGCACACGCCAACGCGCGCGTCCTGGCATTGGCCCGCCGTCTGCCATTGCTGCAAACACTGCAGCAAGAAGCTCCCGATCATATTTTCATTGAAGCGGTTGATGTCACAGATTTACAGGCATTGGGGGCATGCATCCAAACCTTTGCCCAACAATATCCAATTCATGGTAGCGTTCATGCCGCCGGCAACCTGCACTTAATGCCGCTGCGCGCCCAAAACAATGTCCGCATTGAAGCAATGTGGAAAACCCATTGGTTGGCCGGCATGGAGCTGTTGCGATTGACCACCGCAAACAAACAACAAGCACGCAGCAGCGCCCATGTATGGATTGCCTCCATTGCCGCACAAAGAGGACAAATTGGCTTTGCGGCCTACAGTGCGGTGAAAAATGCCATGATTGCCAGCGCACGCTGCGCTGCGCTCGAATTGGCGCCCTATCAAATTCGCATCAACACCATCAGCCCGGGTTGGGTGCAGGGAACGGATATGTCCGCTCAGGTTTCCGCTTTGCTTGGCCACCCCCAAGACGACCCGGCCAACCGCCCCCCTTTGGGCTATGGTCAGCCCAAAGATGTCAGCGCGCTGACGCTCTTCTTGCTCAGCGATGCGGCAAGTTGGATTACCGGCGCAAACTTTGTAATTGATGGCGGAGCGTCCATCCATTGAACAGGAGCTACCATGAAACAAACCCTGTCTGACCTGGCAATCTTTGGCGGCAACCCGGCTTTTGCTCAACCGCTGTATGTCGGACGGCCCAATATCGGCGACCGCCAAAAGCTGCTGGAAAGAATCAACAACATGTTGGACCGGCGTTGGTTTTCCAACAACGGCCCCTACGTTCAGGAGTTTGAGCAAGCCATTGCCGCCTACTTGGGGGTCAAGCACTGCATTGCCATCTGCAATGCAACCGTTGCATTGGAAATAGCCATCCGCGCCCTCGGCATGACAGGAGAAGTGATTGTTCCATCGTTCACCTTCATTGCCACACCGCATTCATTGCAATGGCAGCAAATCACCCCCGTCTTCTGCGATGTTGACCCCAAAACACACTGCCTCGACCCTCGCAAAGTGGAAAGCCTGATCACACCCAAAACCAGCGGCATCATCGGCGTTCACATTTGGGGCACGCCTTGCGCCATTGAAGAACTGACTGAAATTTGCCAACGGCGCAACCTGCGTTTGTTGTTCGATGCCGCCCATGCCTTTGGTTGCTCATTTGGCGAAACGATGATTGGCAATTTTGGCGATGCAGAGGTTTTCAGTTTTCATGCCACCAAATTCATCAATAGTTTTGAAGGCGGAGCCATTGTCACCAACAATGACGAGCTGGCAAAGAAAATTCGTCTCATGACCAATTTTGGCTTTGCCGGATACGATGAAGTCATCTACATCGGCACCAACGGGAAAATGTCAGAAGCCTCTGCCGCCATGGGCCTCACCTCGCTCGAATCAATGGACGAAATCATCGCTGCCAATCATCGCAATTACCAAACCTATCAAACACACCTGAAAGACTTGCCCGGCCTGCAATTGTTTCAATACCCTGAACAGCACCGACAAAATTATCAATACATCGTCCTGCAATTGAACGCACAGCTTGCCGGTTTGCATCGAGATGAATTACAACGCTTGCTCTGGGCCGAGCAAATCACCGCACGACGCTATTTCTACCCCGGCTGTCATCGCATGGAGCCTTATCGCTCCTACTTCCCACATGCTTACCTGCTCCTGCCCGAAACCGAAACGCTGGTGCAACAAACCTTGCTGTTGCCCAACGGCACCACGCTATCCCAATCCGATGTTGAAACCATCTGTCAACTGATCAACTTTATCTTTGCAAACGCAGCTGATATTTCCACCCGCTTGCAGCGAGAAGCCCATGACTGAGCAAAAACCCACCCCCGATTTTACAATCGTCATTCCCGTATACTATAATGAAGGTTGTCTCAAGCCGTTGATGCATAACCTGTATGAAGAAGTGCTCCTCAAAAATCCTCAGCGATGCGGCGAAATCATTTTTGTAGATGATGGCTCAGGAGACCGCTCATTACAAGAACTGTTACAGCTGCAAAACGAATACCCCGCTCTGATTAAAGTCATTCAATTGACGCGCAATTTTGGCCAAGGCAATGCCGTCCTGGCTGGCTTTCATCAGGCGCGCGGCAAATGCGTCATCACCATGTCCGCCGATGGTCAAGACCCCGTCTCGTTAATCAACCAAATGCTTGACGCACACTACCAGGAAAACTTTGACATCGTCGCCTGTAGTCGCGTCGGACGAGATGAATCATACTACCGCAAAATCACTTCGCAATTCTTCTACATGCTGATGCAGAAATTAACCTTCCCCAACATGCCCAAAGGAGGGTTTGATTTCTTGCTGATGAGCCGTCGTGCCCTCGAAACCTCATTGCGCAATTGGGATCAAAATATTTTCCTGCAGGGGCAACTGCTTTGGATGGGCTACCCGATTAAGTTCATTGAATATCATCGTCAACGCCGCATTGCTGGAAAATCACGCTGGACCTTTGCCAAAAAGCTCACCATGCTGATTGATGGAATTTTGGCCTACTCCTTCTTCCCCATCCGCATGATTTCTGCAATCGGTTTCATCGTTGCCATTTTGGGCTTCCTCTATGCCGCCTGGATCTTTGTGGCCTGGTTCATTTGGGGCAATCCGGTGCAGGGGTGGGCACCGTTGATGATCATGATTTTGGTCATGGGCGGGTTGCAAATGCTCATGCTGGGCGTTATTGGCGAATACCTCTGGCGCACCTTATCCCAAACCCGTCATCGCGATCTGTATATCGTTCAACAACTTTACGACTTCAAAACATCTGGGGGCCCAACCGATGAAAAAAGTTAGCCAACTTGCCACCCTGGTCTTAACAGGCTTCATCCTCGCTGTCGTCTTTCATTACTTTCAGAGCGCTTATCTAGGGCTGCCCTACCCCTACAACACCTTCCTTTTCACACCACTAGACCGTTTTGCCGATTTTTTTGTCCTCTATCGTGTTAACCTGGATCTAAACCCCTACCTTGCTCATGCCTGTGCGCAATATCCATTCACCAACTGGCTATTTGTCCTGTTCAGCCGAATGCCCGAAGCGCCTGCTTTTGGTCTCTACACACTTCTTACGATTGTTGGCTTTGCTTCGCTGATTTTCTTCTTCCTCAAAGAAGAACCCGCCCCCAACAAGATCATCCTTGCCTTCCTCTCCTATCCCTTCCTTTTCACCATAGATCGCGGCAACGTGGAAGGTCTGCTCTATGTTCTATTGGCACTCTTTGTGCTGTTCTTTCTGCAAAAACGTTTTTGGCAAAGTGCCATCTTGCTCGGCCTGGCAGGGGCAATGAAAATTTATCCGCTCATTTTTGCTCCGCTGTTCTTGATCCAAAAGCGCTACAAAGAAACAGGCATCCTGATCCTGACGTTCTTATTCGCCAGCCTCCTACCACTGTTCTTCTTTCAAGGCGGGTTCCTGGCCAATTTACAATTTATGCTGCAGGGCAGCAACTTCGTCAACCCCATTTATGATCTCTTCCTTGGGCCGACGGCATTTGTGCAACGCGGTGTCAGTCTGTTCACATTTCTCAAAATCTTGCTGATCCAATTTGGTTGGATTGATGGGGTTGACATGGGCATCTTGCTCAAAGGCTATTTCGTCTTCATCATCCTGTTTGCCATCCCGTACTTGTTTTATGCCTTCTTCATTGAAAAAACCTTCTGGAAACAGATTGCCCTGCTCACCTTTGGCATGTTGCTCTTTCCGCACATCTCCGCTGATTACAAGCTCATTCACCTCTTCCTGCCCATCCTGCTTTTCCTCACTGCTCCTCCAAAACGGGATGACGCTATCTATTGGATTGCCTTTGGTTTGTTGCTCATTCCCAAAGCCTATTTCTTCTTGCCCAACATCCAATCCGATTCAGGCACAACCGACATCAGCATTGGCGTCGTTTTAAATGTCTTGATAATGCTATTTTTGATCGTCTACATTGTTTTCACCGGAATTCAATCGCGAAAGGAAGCTTCGGTCTCTGCCTCATGACCCTCATCAAACTCTCTGACTACCTTGCCCAATGGCTCGTTGACCGGGGCGTACAGCACGTGCTGATGCTGACCGGCGGCGGTGCCATGCACCTGAACGATTCGCTTGGCAAACAGCCCGGTCTGGAATACATTTGCACCCATCACGAACAAGCCGCTGCCATCGCCGCCGAAGGTTACGCCCGCCTATCAGGCCGCCCCGGCGTCGTCTGCGTCACAACCGGCCCCGGCGGCACCAATGCCATCACCGGCGTCCTCGGCCAATGGCTCGATTCCATCCCAGCCCTCTACCTCTCCGGGCAGGTGCGCTACGCCACCACCATTCACAGCACTTCTCTGCCGTTGCGTCAGCTTGGCGATCAGGAAGCTGATATCGTCTCGATTGTGCGCCCCATCACCAAATATGCCGTCCTGGTGCAAGACCCGCTCACCATCCGCTATCATCTGGAAAAAGCCTGGCACCTGGCCACGCAGGGACGCCCCGGCCCCGTCTGGCTGGATTTGCCGCTGGATGTGCAAGGCGCCCTGATTGACCCCGACACCTTGCCGGGCTACGATGCCGGCGACGAAGCCCCACTCTTCGATGCCGCGCGCCTGCCCGAGCTTGTCCAACAGGTGCTAAGTGCCTTGCAGCGCGCCGAACGCCCCCTGCTGTTTGGCGGCGCAGGCGTGCGCCTTGCCGGCGCAGTTTCTGCTTTTCGTCAATTGGCCGAACGGCTCAATATTCCCGTCCAGGTTGCCTGGGATGCAATTGACCTCTTCCCGTCCGATCACCCACTCTATGCCGGACGCCCCAGCACCGTCGGACAGCGCGCTGCCAACCTCATCTTTCAAAATTGCGACTTACTCCTCACCATTGGCTGCCGCATGAATCTGCGCCAAATTGGCTACACCTTCCCGGCTGTTGCCCGGGCGGCTTTCAAAATTTCCGTAGACATTGACGCAGCTGAGCTACAAAAGCCCACCTTCCGCCCCGACCTGCCCATTCACGCCGACGCAGCTGCTTTCTTGCAAGCACTTTTGCAACAACTCCCCACAGAGCCGCACACCGAACGCCCCGCCTGGCTGAACTGGTGCCGTCAACGACTAACGCGTTACCCGGTCGTCCTGCCGCAGCAACGCAGCAGCCACGCGCCCATCAACCCCTATGCCTTTTGCGAAGCGCTGGGCCAGGCCCTAGACGCCAACGAAATCATCGTCAGCTCCAACGGCGCTTCTTGCGTCATTCCCATCCAAACCCTGCCAATCCACAGCGGACAACGTCACATCGTCAATTCTGGCTGCGCCGGTATGGGTTATGGCCTGCCGGCAGCCATTGGCGCTTGCCTGGCCAACGGACGAGAACGCGTCATCTGCCTGGAAGGCGATGGCAGCATTCAACTCAACCTGCAAGAATTTGCCACGCTTGTCTATCACCAATTGCCGGTCAAAATCTTCCTCTTCGAAAACGGCGGCTATCTCTCCATCCGCTCCACCCAAGACAACTTCTTTGCCGGTCACCGCGTCGGTGAAAGCCCACAAAGCGGCGTTGGCCTGCCCGACCTTAGCCGGGTTGCCCAGGCCTATGGCATTCCGGCCTTTGACCTGCGCGAACCCGTGGAAATGCGCACCCTCATCCGCCAAACCCTGGCAACCCCCGGGCCGGTGCTGTGCAATGTTCACATGGACCCGGCACAAACGTTCAGCCCGCGCATCAGTTCCCGCCGCTTGCCCGATGGACGCATGGTCTCGAGCCCATTGGAAGATATGTTCCCCTTCCTGGAACGTGATGAACTGCTCTCCAATCTACTCATTCCACCCTGGCAGCCCGATTAATGGATTATTGCAAAAAAGGAGTCTTGTATGAATACACTCGAACACAAAATGGTAGATGTCCTTTGCGACTTGCGCGAAAATCATTTCGTCACCGGCATCAAGGCCGAATTTGAAGCCGAAGGCACCCGCCTGGAAGAAGCCCTGCGGCTCAAAGAAGTGCTGATGCGCGCTGGCCTGGGCCTGACAATCAAAATTGGCGGCTGCGAAGCGCTGCGTGACATGTATGAATGCCGCACCATTGGCGTCGAACGCATCGTGGCCCCCATGGTCGAATCAGCCTACGCCCTGAAAAAATTCTTGCAGGCCACCCGGCTTGCCTTCCCCGAAGATGAACGCCAAGACATCAAATTCGCCGTCAACATCGAAACACTGCTTGCCTGCCAAAATTTCGACGAAATGCTGCGCCTGCCCGAAATTAGCAGCCTGGATGGCATCGTCATGGGCCGCGTGGACCTGACCGGCTCGATGGGCCTGACGCGCGAAGACATCAATCGCCGCGAAGTGTGGGAAATTAGCCGCGACCTGTTCCTCAAGGCCAAAACCCTCAGCCTTGAAACCGCCATCGGCGGCGGCGTTTCAGCACATTCGCTGCCCTTCTTCCGTGAACTGCCGCCCGGCTCACTCGACCGTTACGAAACGCGCAAAGTCATCTTCCAATGCCCCGGAGCCCTTGGCCCCAACGCCGATAAAGGTATCCTCAAGGCGGTCGGCTTTGAGCTGCTCTGGCTCAAGAACAAGCGCGACTATTATCATCTCATCTCCAGCGAAGACAATCAGCGCATCATCATGCTCGAAAGCCGCTACAAACGCCTCATCGAAGAGGCAGGAGGAAAATACGAATAAGCCAATGAAACACATCACCATCGTTACCCCCTGTTTCAACGAGCTTGAAAACGTTGAGCCGTTGCACGACCAAATCGCCGCGGTGATGGCCACCCTGCCCAATTACACCTACGACCATCTCTACATTGATAACGCCTCAACCGACGGCACAGACGCAATTCTGCGCCGCCTGGCCGCCCAAGACCCGCACGTGCGGGTTATTTTCAACACGCGCAATTTCGGGCACATCCGTTCCCCCTATCATGGCCTGCTGCAAGGCGAAGGCGACGCCGTCATCTGCATGGCCTCTGACCTGCAAGACCCCCCCGCTCTGATTCCGCAATTCATTGCCCGTTGGGAAGAAGGCTACAAGGTCGTCATGGGCGTCAAAAGCAGCAGTCAAGAAACGCCCCTGTTCTACTTTCTGCGCACCGCCTATTACCGCATTTTGCACAGCCTCTCAGACGTGGATTTGATAGAACACTTCACCGGCTTTGGGCTCTACGACCGCACCGTCATCCAAACCCTGCGTCAGATTCGCGACCCCTACCCCTACTTTCGCGGTCTGATTGCCGAGCTAGGCTACAAAAAAGCCATCATCCCGTTCGAACAACCCCGTCGGGTGCGCGGGCTAACCAAGAACAACTTTTACACCCTCTATGACATGGCCATGCTTGGCCTGACCAACTATTCCAAAGTGCCGCTGCGCATGGCAACCATGCTCGGCTTTGGCAGCGCGTTGGTGAGCTTCCTGGTCGGGCTTGCATATCTCATCTACAAACTGATTGCCTGGCAAAACTTCAGCTTGGGTCTTGCGCCGGTCATCGTTGGCCTGTTTTTCTTTGGTTCGGTGCAGCTGATCTTCCTCGGCATCCTTGGCGAATACATCGGCGCCATCTACACACAAGTGCTCAATCGTCCCCTGGTCATCGAGCAAGAGCGCATCAATTTTCCGCCCCGGCCAACAGATGGGGTATAATCCGCTCAATGTCTACCCCTGATACATCCTCTTCCTTGCCGGAGCGCAAAAAACCATCGCTCTGGTATTTGCTATTGGCATTTGCCCTGGCCGCCGCCTTGCTCTTCCTGGCAGTGCGCAACGTCAACTTCGAAGAAAGCCTGCGCACACTCAAAAACCTGCGCTGGCAGAGTTTTGCCGTGCTGTTCTTTTTGGGCACGTTGGCCATCCTCACCCGTGCAGTGCGTTGGGGCATTTTGCTCAGCGCCCAAAAGCGCATTCCGCTCCTGACCATGTTTTGGGCCACCGCGGTTGGCTACCTGGGCAACATCTACTTGCCAGCTCGCGCCGGCGAAGTATTACGCTCCGCGTTGCTGGGGCGCAAAACAAGCATCAGCATCAGTTACATCTTTGCCACCGCGCTAACAGAGCGCATCATGGATTCCATTTTGCTGGTCATCATCAGCGCCATCAGCCTTTCCACCATGCAGGGCCTGCCCGATTGGCTGCCCGCCGCCGTGCGGGTGATGGCCATCCTGGGGCTGATTGCCTTCCTGGTGTTGTTGTTCGCCCCCCGCCTGGCACCCCTCTTCCACAAACTGCTCAGCTGGCTGCCACTGCCGCAGCGCATCCGCCCCACCCTCACCACCCTGCTGGATAACTTCCTCGCTGGCGCAGCGGCTTTCGTCCACCCTGGCCGCGCCCTTGGCTTTTTGTTCAGCACGCTGTTCATTTGGGGCGTAGATGCCTTCAACACCGTCCAAACCGCGCACGCACTGCAACTGAGCCTCACCTACCCGCAGGCCATGCTCTTCCTGGCCGCCCTGGGCCTGGCAAGCGCCGCCCCCTCCACGCCCGGCTATGTCGGCATCTATCAGTTTGTTGCCACCACCCTGCTGCCCGTCTTTGGCATGAACGAGAGTCAAGCACTGACCTTTGTTATCATTCTGCAAGGCATTTCCATCTGCGCCATCACCGTTTGCGGTCTCATTGGCCTACAACGCCTGGGCAGTGGCAAAAACTTGACCATTCAAGTATAATTTTCACAAAAACTGGAGCCTGTTATGTCAAAAACCGCATGGATTGTCATCGTTGTCATTGGGGCACTCTTGCTGTGTTGCTGCTGCCTGGCAGTAGCCGGCTTTGTTGGCTTTGCCTACCTTGTTTCTACGGGCAGCGATACCTTGCCCCTGCCCACCGACGATTGGAACTGGCCAGACGACAACAGCTACAACAACACCCCACTGCCCCCCCTGCCCACGCCTATTCCAACCACACAACTCACCCCTGGGCCAACCACCCCAGCAGCTGCTTTCGAAACGCTGAAAACGCTCAACGAAGCCCTGGTGCCCAACAACGACCCGCGTGACCTGGCACAGCACCTGAAAGGCATCAGCGACATCCCGCTCTACGTAGACCCCGCCCCTGCCTATAACGTCGGCGACAAACAAACGTTCTGGGTCACCAATGTAGACACCAATGACAGCTTCCAGGTCAACACCACCTTGCAATATGAAACCGAGCACGTCTACTTTTGGGTAGAAGATGGCGTCAAATTCAATGCTGATGTGCTGCGCGACCTCGTCGAAGAATTTGAGAACCAGATTTACCCCACCAACCGCGAATTCTTTGGCAGCGAGTGGACCCCCGGCGTAGATGGCGACCCACATCTTTACATCGTCTATGCCCAAAATCTCGGCTCCACTTTGGCGGGCTATTTCTCCTCTGCCGATTCCCTGCACCCCCTGGCCCATGAGTATTCCAACGGTCACGAAACCTTCATGCTCAACGCCGACAACATTAGTCTGAACGAAGGTTTCACCTATGGCGTCCTGTCACACGAATTTCAGCATATGATTCACTGGTATGGCGACGCCAACGAAGAATCCTGGCTGAACGAGGGCTTCTCTGAACTGGCAACCCTGCTTAACGACTACGATCCAGGTGGCTTTGATTATGCCTTCATTCGCCAACCCGATTTGCAGCTCAACGACTGGCCCAATGACCCGAATGCCACCACCCCCCACTATGGCGCCGGTTTCCTCTTCACCACTTACTTGCTCGACCGCTTCGGCGAAGAGACCACCAAAGCGATTGTCGCCGACCCCAATAATGGCCTGCACAGCATTGACCTGGTATTCGAACAGCTCAACATCCGCGACCCGCAAACCGACAAAGTGCTGACCGCCGACAGCGTCTTCACCGATTGGACACTGGCCAACCTGCTGCAAAATGCCAAGATTGCCGATGGTCGCTACAGCTACAAAAGCTATGACCCCTCCAGCGTGCCGATGACACAGACCCTATCCGACTGTCAAACGGACTGGAAGAACAGCACCGTGTATCAATACGGCACAGATTACATTGCGCTCAACTGCAAAAGCAACTACACCATCGAATTCTCCGGCCCAAGCACCGTCGGCGTGCTGCCCATCAACGCCTATTCTGGCGACTATGCCTTTTGGAGCAATAAAGGCGACGAATCTGACATGCGCCTGACGCACAGTTTCGACTTCAGCAACGTCCAGGGCCCCCTTGAAATCAGCTACCGCCTCTGGCACGACCTGGAAACCGATTACGACTACGCCTACCTGGAAGCTTCACTCGATGGCGGCAAAACCTGGCAGATTTTGACCACGCCGACCTGCACCACCGAAGACCCCTCCGGCAATAGCTTTGGCTGCGGTTACAACGGTAAAACCCAAGAATGGATCGAGGAAAAAATAGACCTTTCGCAATTTGCCGGCAAACAGGTGCTGCTGCGCTTCGAATACGTCACCGATGCCGCCGTCAATGGCGAAGGCCTGCTGCTGGATGATATTGCCATTCCCGCCATCAACTACTTCAGCGACTTTGAAAGCGACGACGGCGGCTGGCAAGCCGAAGGATTTGTGCGCATCCAAAACCTGCTCCCGCAAACGTTCAGCGTGGCATTGGTGCAAAAAGACAATCCGGTCAAAATCCAAAAATATACCGTGCAAGATGGCCATACCCTCTCCATCCCGGTAGATGGCAGCAAAGGCGATGTTGTGCTGGTCATCAGCGGCACAACCCGCGCCACCCGTCAGGTTGCCCGCTATCAATTCCGTCTCGTCCCGTAGTCTGCCCAAAATCCACAAACGCGCAGCCTTCACACGGCTGCGCGTTTTTTGCCCTTGTAAATAGAACACAAGTTCGGTATAATACTGCTACCAACCCTATACATGCCGCTCGCTGTGCAAGTGATGGTGGTATAATCTTCCCCATTCTGCCTTCCTTAGAACAAGGTGCTCATGTCCAAAAATGTTTTGCGCGTCGTTGGTGCACGCGCTCACAACCTCAAGAACATCACAGTTGAAATCCCGCGCGATCAACTCGTCGTCATCACCGGCCTTTCCGGCTCTGGCAAAAGCTCGCTAGCCTTCGACACCATCTTTGCCGAAGGGCAACGCCGCTACGTCGAATCGCTCTCAGCCTATGCCCGGCAATTCCTCGGCCAAATGGAAAAGCCAGATGTAGATTCAATCGAAGGCCTCTCGCCGGCGGTTTCGATTGACCAAAAAGCCACCTCACACAACCCGCGCTCAACCGTCGGCACAGTCACCGAAATCTACGACTACCTGCGCCTGCTTTTTGCCCGCATCGGCATTCCTCACTGCCCCATCTGCGGACGAGAGGTCGTCAAACAATCCGCACAAGAAATTGTAGATGCGCTCCTGAACCTACCCGAAGGCAGCCGTCTGCTCATCCTTGCCCCGGTCGTGCGCGCCCGCAAAGGCACTTATCAGACGGTTTTCGAAGAAATTCGCAAGGGCGGCTTTGCCCGTGTGCGCGCCGATGGCAAAGTCTATTCGCTTGATGAAGAAATCACCCTCGACCGCTACAAGATTCACACCATCGAGGCGGTTGTAGACCGCCTTGTCATTCAACACCCCGAGGAGACGAGCGAAGCACAGGCCATGCGTTCACGCCTGACCGACTCGGTCGAAACTGCTCTGAAAGTCGGCGAAGGCTACCTGACAGTCCAAAACCTATCCATAGACCCGCCGGTTGACCTGTTCTTCTCCGAACACCTTGCCTGCCCCGAACACGGCATCAGCCTGCCCGAGATTGAACCGCGCACTTTCTCTTTCAACACACCGCATGGCGCCTGTCCCGATTGTCAGGGGTTGGGCAGCAAGCTGGAAATTGACCCTGACCTGCTCATCCCCGACCCGGAGCGCCCATTGAACGAGGGGGCAGTGACGGCCATGGAATGGAACGGACCGCGCGAGCAGGGCGGCTATTACTGGCAAATGGTGCAAGCCGTTGCCCGGCACTATCGCATTGACCTGAACGCCCCCGTGCGCGACATTCCCCCTGAAAAGCTCAACAAAATCCTCTATGGCACCGGCAGCGAGCAAATCACCGTCCATTTTTCCGGTCGCAATGAACGGCACAGCTCTTACCAAATGAGCTTTGAAGGCATCATCCCCAACCTGGAACGTCGTTACCGGGAAACGAGCTCAGAATACATTCGCAACAAAATCAGCGAATTCATGAGCGACCGCCCCTGCCCGACCTGCAAAGGCGCCCGACTGCGCAGCGAGGCCCTGGCCGTCACCGTGCAAGATGTCAACATCCTGCAAGTCACCGAATGGCCGGTATTGCGCACGCTGGAATGGATTCAAAACCTGGCGGGACCCAACAGCCCGCTCAGCGAACGACAACAGCGCATTGCCGAACGCATTCTGAAAGAAATCAGCGCCCGCCTCGGCTTTCTGGTGGATGTTGGCCTGGATTACCTGACCCTGCGCCGTTCCGCCGGCAGCCTCTCCGGCGGTGAAGCGCAGCGCATCCGCCTGGCCACGCAAGTTGGCTCACGTCTGATGGGCGTCCTCTACGTCCTGGATGAACCCTCCATCGGTCTGCACCCGCGCGACAACGCCCGCCTGCTTGCCACCCTCAAGGGATTGCGCGACCTGGGCAACACCGTCCTGGTCGTTGAACACGACGAAGAAACCATTCGTGCAGCCGATTGGATTCTTGACCTTGGCCCCGGTGCTGGGGAACACGGCGGTTGGGTGGTTGCCGAAGGCAAGATCGAAACCATCCTGGCCCACCCCACCTCACTCACCGGCGCCTACCTCTCCGGGCGCAAGCAAGTGCCAACCCCAACCCAACGCCGCATCGGCAACGGCAAACACCTCACCATCGTTGGTGCACGTGCCAACAACCTCAAAAACATCACCGTCGAAATTCCGCTTGGCAAACTTGTTTGCATCACCGGCGTTTCTGGCTCTGGCAAATCCAGCCTGATGAACGACATCCTCTACAGCAGCCTGGCGCGACAATTGCACGGCGCCCACACACAACCGGGCGACCATGACCGCATCGAAGGCGTTGAACTGCTCGACAAAATCATCAACATTGACCAATCCCCCATCGGACGCACCCCCCGCTCCAACCCCGCCACCTATACCGGCCTGTTCGATGAAATTCGGCAACTGTTTGCCGAAATGCCCGAAAGCAAAATGCGCGGCTACAAACCCGGCCGTTTCTCGTTCAACGTACACGGCGGACGCTGTGAAGCCTGTCAGGGTCAGGGACAATTGCGCATCGAAATGCAGTTCCTGCCCGATGTCTACGTTCCCTGCGACGTTTGCCATGGCACACGCTTCAATCACGAAACCCTGCAAGTGCGCTTCAAAGGGCGCTCAATTGCCGACGTGCTCGACTTGACCGTGGAAGAGGCGCTGGAGGTCTT
>JAIWNK010000150.1 GCA_020216845.1 Anaerolinea sp.
TCGGCCTGCTCTTTGAGAACAACCACATAGTCTGAAGCACCCTTGGCGTTGATCACATTCAACACCGCCGGTTCGACTTTGTCCAGCCCCTGCGGGGCTGCTTGCGGGGCTTCTCCTGCGCTCACTGGCTGAGCCAGGCTAAACAACATCCCAGCCAGCAACAGCAGAGAGAAAACACTTTGCAAAAACTTTTTACTCATTTTGTGTTCCTTTTGTTTGGAAGTTCAATCGGATACCAACAACAAGCTTTTTGTGACACAACGTCACCGACACAAGCACAACACAAACCCTGTTCGAAAAACCACCTCCTTCCAACACACAAATACACAAAAACCAAAACTGCGTTCAAGCGGCTTTACCACTCAAACAGCAAAGGGTTTTAACAATCCACTGCGTAACCAATGAGTTGTCATGCAAAAGCAATCAAATCCGGCAATAAGGGTCAGAAAAAGTTAATCGAAGATGAGAGATAAATGATTATAGACACATTTTCAAGCAAATGTCAAGATAAATCGCCGAATCTCCAAGGAATCAAGGATGTTCGTCAGAAGTCTCTTCCGCCAGCTGCATCCAGGCTTCCAGGCTTTGTTCCAACGCCTGTTGGGCCTGTTGATAAGCCTGACTGAGCGCCAACACGCGCGCCGCATCCGCCGGCGGATGCTCCAACAAACCGCTCAGGCGAGCCAATTCCGCCTCCTGAGCGCTGATTTGCGCTTCCAGAGCTTGCCGTTGTGCAATCCGTTGTCGTTCTTTGTTGGTTTTGCCAGCCGGGCGCACCGACGGGGTTGCCGGGCGCACCGGTGCGGCAGCAGAAGAAGGCAAAACCGCCGCGGCGCTCTCAAGTGCCTGCCGATATTCGCTATACGTCCCTTCAAAAATACGCAATTGACGGGCATGCGGGCGCACTTCCCAAATCTGCGTTGCCAGGGCATCCAGCAAATATCGGTCGTGCGAGACAAGCAAAATCGTGCCGCGGTACTCGGCCAGCATGGCCTGCAATGTCTCCTGCGCCGGCAGATCCAGGTGATTGGTCGGCTCATCCAAGAGCAACAAATTGGCGCCCTGCAAAGACAGGCAAGCCAACGCCAGGCGGCTGCGCTCCCCACCCGAAAGGGATTGCACACTTTGAAAAACATCCTCGCCGCTGAACAAAAACCGCGCCAGCAACGCCCGCCCTTCTGCCGGGGTCAACTGCGGAGCGGTGGCCAAAATCTCTTCCAGCAGACTATGAGCCGGATTGAGGCTCTCATGCGCCTGTGCAAAGTAGCCGATCTTCAGCCCGGCGCCCAGGCTCAGCTCACCGCGCAAAGGCGGCACCTGCCCGAGCAAAGTCTTCAGGAAAGTGGTCTTGCCGGCGCCATTCGGCCCCCAAATGGCAGCGCATTCACCGCGCCGCAGCACCAGGTCGGGCACCTCAAAGAGCGGCTGTTGCACCTCATACCCAACCACCAGCCCATGCGTCTGCAACACCAAATCGCCCGAACGTGATACCGGCTCAAGGCGCAAGTGCAGGCGGCGCGGCTGTGGCGGCGGCGTCTGCTGCGCCTCTGCCAGCATTCGATCCAATCGTTTGCGACGACCTTGCGCCTGCCGCGAATTTTGCCCGGCCAGATTACGGCGGATGTAGTCTTGTTCTTTTTCCACCAGGGCGCGCTGCGCCTCATATTCCTCAATGCGCCGGGCATACCGCTCGGCGCGCTGCGCCAAATAGGCCGTGTAATTGCCGCGATACGTCTCCAGCATCGGCGTCATCTCCCAGATCTCCCCCACCACCCGGTCAAGAAAATACCGGTCGTGTGAGATGATCAACGCCGCCCCCGGCCAATCCGCCAGATAGGCTTCCAACCATTCCACCGCACTCGTATCCAGGTGATTGGTCGGCTCATCCAAAAACAACACGTCATGTTCCCCCAACAACAAGCGCGCCAACGCAGCTCGCGTGCGCTGCCCGCCCGAAAGCTGCATCAACGGACGTTCAAAATCGTGCGTCGAGAAGCCCAACCCGGTCAGCGTCTGCCGAATGCGCACCTCGTAGGTATAGCCACCGCGCCGCTCAAACGTCTCCTGCAAACGGCCATAGGTCTCCAGCAATTCCGGCTGCTGACTGAGCTGCCCCTCCATGCGGCGCAGTTCATCCTGGAGGGCCAACAACTCATCGAACACTGTTCGGCATTCCTGCCACAACGTCAGCGGCGAATCGAGGTGCGCCTGCTGCGGCAGATAGCCCATGCGCAGACCACGCGCCCGCTGCACCTCCCCGGCAGAGGGCTCTTCCAGCCCCAACAAAATGCGCACCAAGGTCGTCTTGCCCACCCCATTCGCCCCCACCAAACCAATACGCGCCCGCTGCGGAATCGACAGACTCAGGTCGCCAAAAATATCGTTGGCGCCAAAAGATTTGCTCAGCCCATTTGCTTGAATCAAAGACATCGCCCCCAAGTATACCAAAGGTTGCCAATCGTAGTAAAATACTCCTGATGGAAACCGCAAACACCCCCACCAACCTTGACCCGCAAGCCTTGCAAAACCGCCTGTTGACACTGCATCAGGCCAGCCTGGAATTGGTGCAAGAAATCTCCCTGCAAACCCTGCTGGAGCGCATCACCGAGCTGGCACGCGAACAGGTTGGGGCGCGCTACGCTGCCCTGGGTGTGGTAGATGCAAACGGCGAACTGACCCGCTTCATCACCATCGGCATGAGTCAGGAAGAAATCGCCCGCATGAAACACCCCCCGCTCGGACTAGGGCTGATTGGCGCACTGATGCACTCCGCCCAGCCCATCCGCATTGCCGACATTCAAAATGACCCGCGCCGGGTTGGCTTCCCAACCCATCATCCGGTCATGCGCTCTTTTCTTGGCGTACCCATCCGTCAAGGCGAACGCCCCCTGGGGCAAATTTACCTGACCGACAAAGAAAACGGCGCCGAATTCACCGCCGAAGACCAAATGGTGATTGAGATGCTGGCAGCTTATGCCAGTGTTGCCATCACCAATGCCCGCCTCTACGAAAGCCTCATCGCCCGCGATCAGGCGCTCATCCGCCGCAACGAAAACCTGATGCTGCTCAACGAAATCGCCGTCACCCTGGCGACCGCCTCCGACATCGAGCAAATCCTCGGTCAGGCTGTGCAACAAGTGATGGATTACCTGCACCTGGAAGTCGGCGAAGTCTACCTGCGTCAGGAGGAAAGCAATCGCTTCAGCCTGAGCCTGCACCTGGGCAAACACACCGCCTACCTGTGGAAGTCGCCCCAATTCCTGCTTGGCGAAGGCACCCCCGGCCAAACTGCCCGCGATGGTCAACACCGTCTGTTGGAAGTTGCCCAAAACAAAGCAGAGCTCAACCCCGAAATTTGGGATTGTCTCAACTACGTTGCCAGTTTTCCGCTCAGCGGACGCAACGGCGTGTTGGGCGTCTTGTGCGTTGCCACCTGTCACTTACGCCCACCGGATGAGCTGGAGATGCAATTCCTCGGCAACATTGGCTCCTGGCTTGGCACCGAGGTAGATAACGCCCGCCTCAGCCTGCAAGGCCGCCGCCTGGCCATCCTGGAAGAGCGCGAACGCATCGGCATGGACCTGCACGACGGCATCATTCAATCCATCTATGCCGTCGGCCTGACGCTGGAACATGCCCGTCTGTTGATGAGCGATGATCCAAGCAGCGCCCGCCGCCGCATCGAGCAGGCAATCAGCGACCTGAACAGCACGATTCGTGACATTCGCACCTACATCCTTGACCTGCGCCCGCGTCAGCTGCACGACGAAAACCTGATGGATGGCCTACAACGCCTGGTCAATGAATTTCACACCAATTCCTTAATCGAAGCGGAACTGCAAGGCCCCAAAGATGGCTTCCCCGGCATGAGCGATGCCCAAGCCGTTGCTCTGTTTCACATCTGTCAGGAGGCACTGGCCAACATTGCCAAACATGCCCGCGCCACACACGTTGAGGTAACCGTGTGGAAAACGAGCACCCGCGTCCTGCTGGAAGTGAGTGACAATGGCCGTGGCTTTGACCCCGAAAAAGTGACCCTGACGCTGGGGCATGGCCTCTCCAACATGCAAACCCGCGCCCGCAACGTGGGCGGTGAAGTCGAACTATCCTCCGAACCCGGTCAGGGCACATCCATTCTGGCTTGGGTACCCTATCAGGAGGCATAAACGCGCATGGATTTGCAAAAAGCCGCCCAACGCGGCGAACCCTCGTATGTCTGGCGTGCCGGTCAGCAACGCCGCCTGGAAATGATCCGGCGCGCCGCCGGTGAACGCTTGAATGGCAAAATTCTGGAAGATGGCTGCGGGGTTGGGGCGTACCTGACCCGCCTTGCCGCAACTGCGCAGCAAACCATCGGGGTTGAAATTGAGCTGCCGCGCGCCCAACAGGCCCAAACGCTGCTGCGCCACACAGCTGCCGGGCGCAACGCACAGGCCGTGTGCGCCGCCGGCGAAGACCTGCCCCTGCCCGCCAACAGCGTTGACCTGGTGCTGAGCCACGAGGTGCTAGAACACGTCGGCGATGACCGTCAGGCAGTGTGCGAAATTGTGCGCGTGCTGCGCCCGGGCGGGCGGTTGGTGCTGTTTTGCCCCAACCGCGGCTACCCCTTTGAAACACACGGCATCTACTGGCGCGGGCGCTATCATTTTGGCAACAAGCCCTTCGTCAACTGGCTGCCGCGCCGCTGGCGCGACCGCCTGGCACCGCACGTGCGCGTCTATGACCGCCGCGACCTGCAAGCCCTGTTTGCCGGGCTGCCGGTGCGCTTTGTTGAACGAACCATCATCTTCGGCGCCTATGACAACATCATTGCCCGTGCCCCGGCCCTCGGACGGGCATTGCGGGCTGTGCTTCAATGGCTGGAACGCACCCCGCTGCGCATCTTTGGCCTATCCCATTTCTGGGTGGTGGAAAAAACGAGCTGATTACTGCAACCGCAAATCGTAAATTCCATCCACCACGGGGAAGCGCCAACCGCAAGCCGGGCAAATCAGCTCCGGCGGCGTATCCGGCAAAGTAGCCTGTTCGCAAGCCGGGCAACGGAAGAAACCGGTCGGCGCTGTTTGTGCATCGCCGCGCACATGCGCCCTGACAAACACACTCGGCGAAAGCTGCCAGGCATCGCCGGTCAGCTGCGCCAGGCTATCCATCCACACCAACAAACGCAACGGCAGCAAGCGCTTGAACAAGCCCATGCGAAAATGCGAAACCGTCAATTGCCGCTCGACCACAAAGCCGCTGCTTTGCAACCAGGTGCGCACCGTTGCCGGGTGAAAGTCAAAATTCAGCGCCACAAACTCAATCGGCTCAGGGGTATAGGGGCTCCAGGTCTGCCGACGCAACGCATAGCGCAGCATCGCCTTCAGATTGCGCTTGTTGGCAAACTCCAAAATAAACGTACTGTTGGGTTGCAACACCCGCCGCACCTCCTGCAAGGCGCGCCGCGCCTCCGCCAGGTGATGCAACACACGAATCATCGTTGCGCCATCGAACACCCCATCCACAAACGGTAAATGGTACACATCCGCCGCCACATAGCGATAACGCTCACTGCGCCCCAAACGCGCCTGCGCCTGCTGAAGCTGCGTCAGCGAATAATCCAGCAAAACAACATTTTGATACCCGCCATAGCGCGGTGTGTTGCGTCCGGCCCCTGCGCCCACCTCCAGCAACAGCTGACCACTCGCCGGCAAAAGGCGTCGCAGCGCCACAGCCTCTACCGCGTCTTCATAGGCCCGGCCACCCTGTTCCCAAAACGACGTTTGATAGTCTGAACCTTCGTAATCACAAATGGGGGGAGTATCGTTCATTCAGCCATCCACTCGTCATCCACAAATGTCAAAGAGAGAAAATGCGCCGGGCAGGATCTCCGGCGGCGCCCAGAATGGCCTCCTTACCGTTGCTTCCTCTCAGACCTGGCGGGGTTCGGTGGTTTCTGCCGCGCCGGTCCCACCCGGTCGCGGCTTAAGCATACCGCAGGAAGCCCAAGCTGTCAACCGTTGCAAACAGCAACGCGCGGCACCGCCATTTGCCAGTTTGAAAAGGCGCGACGGAGCAACCCTTCTTGTCGAAGCGCATCAGTTTCTCACCGGCGGGCCGCCAATGACAAAAAGGCAGCTTTTCAGTGGGTGCGCGCTGCGGCAGCCCGTTGGCGCGCCAGCGCCAGGGCCTCTTCGGCGGCGCTGCGCCCGGCCTCACTCAGGCTGCCAATCATGGCGGCCAGCTCATCGCGGCGCGCATCGCCATCGAGCAGTTCCACCATCGTCAGCGTCCGGCCATCCTGCACCTGCTTGCGCACGCGAAAGTGTTGATCGCCAAAGGCAGCCAACTGCGGCAAGTGCGTGACGCACAACACCTGATGGGCACGCCCCAACTCCCACAGCTTTTCGCCCACCACCGTGCCAACCCGTCCGCCAATGCCCTGGTCAATTTCATCGAAAATCAGCGTCGGGATGGCATCGGCCTGCGTCAGAACGCGCTTGAGCGCCAACATGAGGCGCGAAGTTTCGCCGCCCGAAGCAATTTTGACCAGGGGCTTGAGTCCCTCGCCCGGGTTCGGGGCGATTAAAAACTCTGCCCGGTCACAGCCCGTTTCATCGAAGGCCACCACCTGACCATCCGCCAAGACCAGGCCGGTCAAATCGGACTCGTACCGCAATTCCACCTCAAAGCGCGCCCCCGCCATGCGCAAATCGTTCAGCTCCGCCTCAACCCCCTTGCTCAGAGTCTGTGCCGCCTGATGGCGCAGCGTCGAAAGCGCCTGCGCCTGCCCGGCCAGGGTATGCCGCAAGGCGTTCAGCTCCATCTCCAATTCAGCCAGGCGTTCTGCGGCATGGGTAATGCCATCCAGCTCTTGCCGGGCTGCCTGTGCATAAGCCAAAACCGACTCAAGGCTGCCACCATATTTCCGCTTGAGCTGATGAAACAGCTCCAGGCGTTCTTCCACCACGTCCAAACGGTGCGGGTCCGGTTCAATCTGTTCCAAATAAAGGCGCAAGCTGCGCCCCAAATCGCTGATCGTTTCGGTCAGGGTCTGCGCTTGCTCACCCAGGGCCGCTTGTTGCGGGTCTAACCGTTCCAGACTGTGCAATGCTTGCACAAGCTGCCCCAACAAATCGCTCAATGAGGGCGATTCGGGCAAGCCCTCCTCCAACAGCAACAGCGCTTGTTCTGCCAGCGAAGCCAGGCTCTCCGCATTGGCCAGGCGATTGCGTTCCAGGCGCAATTCCTCTTCCTCGCCCAGGCGAATCTGCGCCCCTTCAATCTCTTGCAGCTGAAAGCTCAACAAATCGGCTCGACGAGCTGCATCCTGTTCCGATTGGCGGATGCGATTCCACTCACGCTGCACCGTCTGATAGCGCTGATACGTCTGCCGATAGGCTGCCAAAGCCGCCTCGCTGCCAGCCCAACGGTCCAGCAATCCCAAGTGCTGCCGCACATCCAACAGTGAAAGGTGCTCCGACTGCCCGTGAATATCCACCAGGTAGCTGCCAATTTCGCGCAGCAAACTGACATTGACACTGCGCCCATTGACCCGCGCCACACTGCGGCCATTGCTGCGCAGCTCCCGCCCCAAGGTCAGTTCTTCGTCGTTATCCAGCAAATCTTCACGCGCCAAAATTTCGCGCAATGCCGGGCCATTGACAACCGGAATGCGAAAAGTCGCTTCCAGGATTGCCCGGTCAGCCCCGCTGCGGATCATGCTGACATCGGCGCGCCCGCCCACCAAAGCCGTGATGGCATCCAGCAAAATGGATTTTCCCGCCCCCGTCTCCCCGGTGAAGGTCGTCAAGCCGGGCGCAAAGTTCAGCGTCACTTCCTGAAGGATGGCAAAGTTTTGAATGCGCAGTTCGAGCAACATATCAACGAATTTGAATCCCAGACATGCGATAATAAACCGTGCTGCAAATCAAGAAGGTATAAGCCCCATACCAAAGCAACGGCCAGATATACCCGAAAGAAAATGTCTGCCCTGAGGACAAAAGCACCAAGAGGCTGATCAGACTGGTCAACACCAGCGGCAAACTGCCCAGGCCGGCAGCCGCAGTCGTCAGCTGACTGAGCGCCTTGGAGCGACGGCGGCGCGTCAGCCAGCGCACCGCCTCCGATACAATCACGCCAATGATCGGCGCCAGGAAAATTGTAAAGAAGCCAATCGCCGCGCTGAAGCTGCCAATGAAACTGAGGATCCCGGCGACAAAGAAAGCCACAAAATAATCACTGGTTTTGGCGGTGTCGAACACGCGTTGTTGATTGTTGACACAGCGCTTGCAGCGGTATCCCGTCGGCGTCAACACAGCACATTGGGAGCAAATTGGCTGTTCGCAGCGGTTGCAGCGCAACAACGTCTCACGGTCTGGGTGATTGACACAATGCATCACCAACGGATCAACAGAATTTTCACTCATAAAACCTCGCCAGCAGCAGGATTTTTTTGCATATACATCGTCAAGCTCCGATAAAAGTACCCCGGCTCCTGAAACCGAATGAAGCGGGCTCTCAGATCACTGTTTGTAATGCGAATTTCATCGCCGTCGCTCAAATCAACCGGCGGCAGGCCATCGCCACTCAGCACCGCCGGGTAGAGGTTGTCTTGCGGGCAAATCGTAAGCTGCGACGTTTCTGCAAGGACAATGGCTCGATCAATCGAAAGATGTGGCGCAACCGGCACAAGCAGAATATTGCGCAACTCCGGCGGCAAAACCGGGCCGCCCGAAGCCAAGGCATAGGCCGTTGAACCGGTCGGGGTTGCGGCAATCAATCCATCCGCCATATAGTTTGCCAGCAGGCTGCCATCAATGTGCGCCTGCAAACGCACCGGACGCACCGCCGCCCCCCGACAAATCACCACCTCGTTGAGCACATCCCAGGCCTGCAAAAATCGCCCGGCGCGCCATTGTTCCGCATGTAACATCATGCGCGTCTCAATCCGAAAATCGCCATCCAGCACCCGGCGTAAAGCCATCGGCCACTCACTGCGCTCGACCTCGGTCAGAAAGCCAAAGCGCCCCATGTTGATGCCCAAAACAGGCACATCCTGCGCGGCCGCCATGCGGCTGGCGCGCAACATCGTGCCATCGCCGCCCAGGGCAATTAACAAATCACAACCACAGGCCTGCACCTGCTGATCGGTCACCGGCGCGCACTGCACCGTTGCCACCCCCTCAGCGCGCAGCCAATCTGCCAAATGCTGCGCTTCGCGCGCCGCCTCCAACAAGGCCGGGTGTGAGAGTAAAATGACATGGTGTGGATGGAAGGAAGCGGACACAAACTCAATTGTACCCGAAAACCAAACAAAAAAAGAAACTTCCGAAGCAAATTGCTCTTCGGAAGTTCAAGCCTCGAGTTTCCGGTTCTCAGCCCGACTTTACATATTGCCAGTCTGGCCAATCACGTTCAGAATGATGCCCAGGATGATCGCACCCGTCCAAACGTACATGGGGGTCTTGAGTTGCAGTTCTTCTTCTTTGATATGCTGCCAACCCCAAATGTAGGTGTAGAGCATGCAAATCAGGCCCAAGATACCCTTCAACACACCTTCGCGTGAGAAGAGTTTGACCAGCACCCAAATGCCGACCACAAAAGAGATCAGGCTACCAATGGCACTTAAAGTATTCATTTGTTTCTCCTTCCAAACCAAAAATAAAAAACAGATTGAAACCGATCATCAAACGACGCTGAACAACCGGAAACCCCAATAGACCAACAAGCCGAACAACAACAGCACGCTGATGCGTGTACGCTGTTCAAAAGCTTGCACCCACCCAACCAAACGGTTTCGCTGTGTCGCGGGGAGCACAGCCGCCACAATGAGCAAAAGCACACACGTCATCAAGATAGGGGCAAACGCATGAACGCGCAACGCTTCACCCACCTGCCCACGCAACAGCAAATCGGTCGCCTGCGTCAGGCCACAGCCCGGGCAGGGAATGCCAAGCGCAGCATGAACCGGGCAAGTCCAGCCCGGCAAACCAGCCAGGCTCAGCCCCACCTGCGCCAC
>JAIWNK010000151.1 GCA_020216845.1 Anaerolinea sp.
AGCCACACCACCGATCGCCGCAGCCACGGCGCGATTGGCCATCAAGTCGGAAAGCGGGGTCAATTTCATTACAATCTCTCTCATGAATAGTTAATATTATAACACGATTAAAAACAAAAGCCCTTTTTGGTGGCAAAAGTTACGCAAAATCATCACAGTTTTTGCGGACAATGGCGCGCATAGCCACAACGGGCACAGCGTCGCGGCTCTTCGTGTGAACGCATGGCCTTGCCCGAGCGCTCCAGGCGGCGCATCTCGGCAATTTGCGCCAGCAACTGCTCTTCCCGCGCGGCGCTATAGTCAATTGCAAAACTGCGATTGCGGTATCGCAAAATGCCATAAGGCGGACGGCGGCCGGTGCTGCGCGCCACCAAATAACAATAAGCCATCAATTGCATGATGTGACTCTGATAGGGCTCGCTGGGTGCGTCGCTGCTCTTGACCTCGACGGGCAACAAGTCTTGCCCGCTTTGCACCAAATAATCCGGCTTGCCCGTCAGACCCAGTTCAGGGTCATAAAACGGACGCTCCGGTTTGCTGCCAACATCCATATCGCTATACAGGATGCGCCCCTCTGGCAAACCAGCAGAACGCTGTTGTCGCTGCCCCAGCCAAAACAACAGCAGCGCCAAAATCAGCAAGCCCAAAAACAAGCCGATCATGGCAACAATTGTTCCGTCATCCAGGCCACCAAGACGGCTACCGCCAACAAGAACAGCACCCAACCTGCCAGGCGCAATGCCCGCCCTGCCCACACCTGCCGGGCATGACGGGCATGAAAAGCCGTTCCAGCCGCCATTTCTGCCTGATTTTCGTTCTCAACGCCTTGCAAACGCAGCTGCCAGGCCAGCTTACAAAAAGTGAACACACCCAGTTCAGAGGCGCGAATCGTCCGCATTCACCGCTCCAGCCGCCAAACGCTCCTTCAAGTCGCGCATGGCGCGCTGCAATCGTTCTTCTTGCAAGCTAATGGTCAGGTCGCCGCGCGTCCGTTCCAAAATGCCGCGCGCCAGATCCGTCTGACGCCGCAAACCGTTGGTCAGCGCGTCCGGATAATCCACCGTAATCAACAGGTTGTAGATGTCATCCATGCTAGAAAGCAACCGTTCAGCCTCATCGGAATAGCCCTGACGCAAAATATCCAAACAACGTCGGCGCAATTCACCCACCACTTCTGCCAACCCATTCAGATAAGTCGCATATTCAATCCCCAACTCATTGGGCAAGGGCGGTTGCTGATGACGGATGATGGCAACCGTCACACTCGCCTCAGCATATTCTTTGATGGCATCTTGCGTATACCCGGAAAAATACAGGTCGGGATAAGCGGCCAGGTCTTGTTGCAAAGAATGCACCAGGGCACGCGCTTCGGCCAGGTTTTCATCTGCCAGAGCGCTATCATTGCGATGAATGGCGCGAATTGCCTGAGCACAACAACGTGTCAGCTGCCGCGCCTGCACCAACGCCCGGTCGCGCGCCTGATTGCGGGCATCAAACACTTCATGCACGCCTTCTGCCAAAGATTGAAACCAATCACTCATTTTTATGTTCTTCTAGGGCGGCGAAATGCGCCGAAACAAATCGTTGGCGAGCGACTTATCGCCCGGGATAGGAATCTCCCCATAGGTTGCCTCATAGCGCGCCAGGTTTTCGGCCAAAGCACGCAAGAACAGTTTGGCACCCAAGGGGGACATAATCAGCCGCGCCATCACTTTCAGCAATATCTGCCCCGGCAACAGCTGCGTAAAATCAAGCACAAACTCGGTCGGCGTATGACTGATGCGCACGATGTTGCTATAAACCGGCGACAAATCATCCGGCAATTCCATCGTTGGCGCAGAAGTCGGCGGAGGGGGAGGAGGAAGCGCCATGATCGCTTAGAAGGGAATGTTATCGTCTTCGTTGCTGATGGACGCCGAAAAATCGCTCGGCTCGCCTTCGCCCTCACCCTTGCTGGAGAGGAAGCGCACCGTGTTGGCGCTGATCTCAAACGAGGTGCCTTTGGTGCCATCCTGACGGTCATAGATGCGCGGGCTGCCCGTCTTGGGGTCACATTGCAAACGCCCTTCCACCAGAGCCATTTTACCCTTCTTCAGATATGCATTGCAGGTTTCAGCTTGCTTGCCCCACACAGACACGCGGAACCACATCGTTTCCTTCACGCGCTGACCACTCGAATCAGTATACTGACGATCGGTCGCCAGTGAAAAGCTCGTCACAGCCTCACCGCTTGCCGTATAACGCATTTCCGGGTCACGTCCCAAACGTCCTACCACGATGACGGTATGGTAACTCATCTTGTCCTCCATAAACAAAACAGAATGTTCGTATCTTTATTGTACACGAGATTTCAAAATGTGCCTGCTGTGTGGATGTTCAACTTTGCCAGCGCCCCGGCAGCAATGCGCCACAAGCCGGGCAACAGCCCTGCGGTGTGATGGTGTTTTGCAAGATCGTATAGCCGCGCCGCCGCACCACCACCGCCTGACAGGCCGGACAATGCGTATCCTCCAGGCTGCCAACCCGCCCCGGCAAGTTGCCGGCATAGACGAAATGCAGCCCAGCCTCCTGACCGATCTCTGCCGCCTGAAGCAACCCCGCTGCCGTTGTCGCGCTCGCCTGCAAGCGGCGATAATCGGGGTGAAAGGCGGTCACATGCCAGGGAATATCCGGCGAAACGCTCGCCAGAAAACGCGCCGCCTGCCAGAGCTCATCCGGGCTATCATTCAAGCCGGGGATGACCAGCGTCACCACCTCCACCCACAAGCCCGATTCAAATGCCCAGCGTATCGTATCCAACACTGGGCCAAGCCTGCCGCCCATTTGCCGATACTGCTCTTCTTGCATCGTTTTCAGGTCCACCTTCAACGCGTCCAGGTGTGGGCGCAACGCCTGACGCGCCGCCGCACTAGCATAGCCATTTGAAACCATGGCGCACAACAGACCGTTGGCATGGGCGCGTTCAAAAATCTCGATTGCCCACTCGGATGTAATCAGCGGTTCATTATAAGAAGAAACCATCACCGCCGCCCCGGCCTCTTGGCCAGCGCGCACCAATGCCTCAGGCGAGGTAGGCTGCACCGCATACGGTGAAAGCTCCACGGCTGCATCGCGCAGCACCTGCGTCGTTGTCCAATTTTGGCAAAAGTCGCAATGAAAATTGCACCCCAACATGCCAAAGGTCAGCGCCATGCGCCCGGGCAACACGTGCGCAAATGGCTTCTTTTCAATTGGGTCCAGCTGCGCCCCTGCCACATAGCCCCACGGCACCCGCAGCACCCCCGCCTCATTCAAGCGCACCCGACACAAACCGCGCTGACCAGGGCGCAAGACACAACCATGCGCACAGGCCAGGCAACGCACAGTTTCTCCCTCCACCCGTTCTACCAAACTGCCCGGTGTTGTCCAGTCATTCAAAGAATTCTTCGTCATGCGCATTGTACACCTACACAAATTCTACTATAATTATCATACTATATAATTATCATACTACAGTTAATTCCAGTTACAACTGGAAAATCGTCGCTCCCATAAAACTCTTGCCTTAATTGTCACTTCATTGAAAAAAGATCCGCTTCCCACCTCTTGGATTCAAAACACACGGTTGATCTTTTTTTTCTGCTGTGTTCATTCCATTTTGCACAACCGTCCTGCTCGCTCCGCTACTCATTTATCTATTGGCGCTGAAAGACACCGCCCCGCTGCTGCTCGAATCGCCCCCAGACGGACAAACCGCTGCCCTGCACGCCACTGCTATTGTCCTAATCATTGTGCTGGGTTTGGAATTACTGCTGTTTGCCATTGCCTACGCCTGGGGATACAAACAGTTGCGCAACTACCTACAGCATCAAATTGCCCTGCTGCAAAGTCAGGCCCTTGCCATCCTTCAGCAAACAGACCCCAACGAAGATGTAGACCTGCTCGGTTTGCTGCAAGCATTAGGTCAGCAAATTCGCCAACAGCAACAGGCTCTCGAGCAACAATCCCTTCAGCTCACACAACAAATCCAGCGCAACAGTCAAGTGGAAAAAGCCTTGCAAGAAATTCAACAGCAGCTTGAAGCCCGCGTACAGGAACGCACTGCACAATTATCGCAAAACGCCGAGATGCTCCAGGCCAGATTGAACGAGGCCCGCCAACAAACCAATCAGCTGCAATACGAAATTCGGCACGATGGCCTGACCGGCCTGGCAAACCGCGCCTTCTTCATGGACCGTTTGCACGCCGAACTTGAAACCATTCGCAACCAATCCCCTCAGCCAGATGAGAGCCAAAACCTGACTGCTGTGTTGTTCATTGACATGGATCAATTCAAAGTTGTCAACGACAGCATGGGGCACCTGGTGGGGGATGAATTGCTGGTTGCCATTGCCCAACGGCTGCAAACGTGCATTCCCGAAAATGCCCTGCTGGCCCGCTTTGGTGGCGATGAATTTGTGGTGCTTGCCTGGAAACTGGACAACATCCAACAAGCTGAACAGCTAGCACAAGCCATTTGCCTATGTCTCAAGCAGCCCTTCTTGTTACATGACCAGGACATCTACATCACCGCCAGCATTGGCATCGCCATTGCAGTCAACGGCAACAAAGACCCCACCGCCCTGTTGCGCGATGCCGATACGGCACTCTACCGCGCCAAGGCCGCCGGACGCAACCGCTACGAGGTCTTCAGCGAACGATTGCATCTGCGCGCCCGCCGCCTGCTCAGGCTCGAATCACAAATTCGCCAGGCCACCGAGCGCAACGAATTTCACCTCTACTTTCAACCCATTCTGGAGGCGCGCAGCAACACATTCACCGCCATGGAAATCCTCGTGCGCTGGAAGCATCCGCACCAAGGCTTTTTGCTGCCACAAGATTTCATCCCCCTGGCTGAAGAGGTAGGGCTGATCTCAATTGTGGATCGCTGGGTGTTGCAAGCAACCTTCGTTCAAATCAGTCAGTGGCAAGCAGCCGGTTTTTCTGTCCCCATTGCCACCGTCAACATCTCCGGCCAATCGCTAATGGATGAAAGTTTGGGTGAATTTTTGACTACCTTGTTAGAACAATACCAAATTCCCTCCCTATCCGTTGAGGTTGAAATCTCCGAACAGGCCGCCATGGAAAATATTCAACAAAGCATCAAAAACCTGGCCCATTTAGACCAGTTGGGCATCACCTGTTGGATGGATGACTTCGGTCAGGCCTATTCGTCTCTAAGCCATTTGCGCCTTTTGCCCATCAGCGTGCTGAAAGTGCCAGCCCTGTTTGTGCGCGATGCGCAACAAAACTGTGCCATTTTACAAGCCATTGCAGATATGGCCCATGCCCTCAACAAACGTGTCTGTGCGGAAGGCGTCGAAACCCCTGCTCAGGCAACATTGCTGAAACGAATTGGCTACGACCTGCTGCAAGGCTATCTCTATTCCACACCACTGCCGGCCTCCGCCCTGGAAGAAATGCTGCGCAACAACCTATAAGTCTACAAAGCCTCAGTGCTTGCTCTCTTTGAATCGTGCCTGCGCAACACGTCATCAGAAACCTTTCCTCTTGCCGTCTTGCCGTCATTTGTGTGCTCCCCCCACAACACCCATGTAATTTCATTCGTCATTCTAAACTATGGTAAACTTCTTTGTTATGGACGAAAAGACCCTCATCACACTTGAATATCCAAAAATTTTGGAACGCCTGGCAAGTTACGCCGCGTTCAGCGCTTCCGCAGAGCTGGCGCGCAGCCTGCGCCCCACCAACAAACTGGAAGAAGTGCAAGAACGCCTGGCTTGCACCACCGAAGCCCGCAAGCTGCTCAGTGTCCGCTCCGAAACAACCATCGGCGGCGCCACTGACATTCGTCCGCTGCTAGACCGCGCCGGCCGCGGCGCGGTGTTGCTGACAACCGAATTGCTGGAAATACGCAACACCCTGATCAGCGCTCGAGACCTTGCCCGCACCTTTGAACGTCTGGGCGAGGCCTATCCGCACCTGAAGGCCATTGCAGAGCCGCTTTCACCGCCCGCCGGGCTGATTGAGGCCATCTCGCAGACCATCTCTGAGCGCGGCGACATTCTCGATACCGCCTCACCGCGGCTCGGCTCGATTCGCGCCGAGCTAAAAACAGCCCACGAGCGCCTGCTCAGCCGGCTGGAACGCATGATCAACGACCCCAAGCTCTCGCCCATCTTACAAGAACAGCTCATCACCCAACGCAACGGACGGTATGTCATCCCGCTGCGCGCTGACTTCAAAGGACGGATCAAGTCCATCGTCCACGATCAATCCTCCTCCGGTGCAACCCTATTCGTTGAACCGCTCGTGGTGGTAGAACTCAACAACCGCTGGCATGAGTTGCAACTGGCCGAGCGCGATGAAGAACGCCGCATTCTGGCCGAACTTTCGGACCGCATCGGCAGCCATGCAGCAGCGCTGAAAGCCATGGTCAACGCCTTGGCCGCCCTGGATTTTACCCTGATGTGCGCCAAATATGCCGAAGACCTGCGCGCCGCCGAGCCAATCGTCATCCCTTTCCGCAACGAACGCAAAGGCGAACACCCCGGCAGCACCATTCGGCTCTACCGCGCCCGGCACCCCTTGCTAGACCCACAAACCGTTGTGCCGATTGATGTCGATTTGGATGAACGCACCTTTGCCCTCGTCATCACCGGCCCCAACACCGGCGGCAAGACCGTCACACTCAAAACGGTTGGCCTCCTGGCACTCATGGCCCAATCGGGCCTACACATCCCCGCCCAATCTGGCTCAACCCTCAGCCTGTTCAATAACATTTATGCCGACATCGGCGATGAACAATCCATCGAACAATCACTTTCGACCTTTTCCGGCCACATCACCAACATCGTGCGCATCCTGCAACATGCCGGGCGGCGCACCCTGATCATTCTGGACGAATTGGGCGCCGGCACCGACCCACAAGAAGGTGCCGCCCTGGCTCGCGCCATCCTGGCCCATTTGATTGAGCAACGCATCCCTTGCCTGGTTGCCACCCACTACCCCGAGCTGAAAGCCTATGCCCATAGCACCCCCGGGGTCGTCAATGCCAGCCTGGAATTTGACCTGCAAACCCTGCGGCCAACCTACCACCTGACCCTGGGCTTGCCGGGGCGTTCCAACGCCTTGGCCATTGCACAGCGCTTGGGCCTGCCGGAAGACATCATTCAGGCCGCACGCACCCTGATCAACCCAACCGACTTGCGCGCCGAAGACCTGCTGGATGAAATTCACCACCAACGCAACCTGGCACGCAAAGCCCGCGCCGCTGCCGAACAGGCCCAAAAAGAAGCCGAAAAACTGCAAGCCCAACTAACCGCCCGCCTGGAAAAGGTCGAAGAAGAGCGTTTGGCGCTGCTGGAGACGACGCGTGCCGCAGCAGAACAGCAGACGGAGGCACTGCAAGCCGAGCTCGACGAAGTGCGGCGCGCCCTGCAGCGCGCCCGCCAACCCCTGGACGCAATCAAACCACTCCAGGCTCAGCTGCAAAACCTGCAAGAACAGATTGAGCCGCCTGCCCCGCGGCAACTCACATCCGAGGCGCTCACGGCCCCTCGTCCGTTGCGCGTGGGCGAACGCGTGCGTCTGCGTTCGCTCAACGCCGAGGGCACCATCACCGCCCTGGCACAGGAAGATGCCGAGGTACAAATTGGCAATTTACGCGTGCGCGCCCGCCTCAACGATATACAACGCCGCAAAGACAGCGAAACTGAAGCCCCTGCCGAACCGCAGCGCAGCGTACGCGTCAGCGAAGGCATCACCCTTCTGCACCCTTCCCCGGGCATGGAGCTAGACCTGCGCGGGCAACGCGCCGAGGACGCCCAAGATGCACTGGAAACCTACCTGGAATCGGCTGCCCTGGCCGGGCTGCCTTTTGTGCGCATCATTCACGGCAAAGGCACGGGGCGCTTGCGGGTCATTGTGCGCGAGGTGCTGCGCGCCTCGCCGCATGTGCGCCGCTTTGAAACCGCCCAGGAAAAAGAGGGCGGCGACGGCGTCACCATTGCTCATTTGGAAGATTGACCCCGCCACATCCTGTCATTTCCAGCGGCTGAATCGCTTTACCGCTTGAAACGATTAAAATCCAAGCCAGGTTCGACAAAACCTGGCAAAAAGGCATCTGCTGCGCGATACTCTATCCAACGAGGTTGCCATGTTTGAAAATTTCGCTCAACGCAAAAAAGATGAAGAACGTATGCGCGCCGAGGGACGCTTGCCCCCCGGCCAATCGCTGACCAACAAATTTCCCGTGCTGCACTACGGCCCGGTGCCATCGTTTGACCCAACAACCTGGACTTTTCGCGCCTGGGGCGAGGTGGAACAACCGCTCACCCTCACCTGGGAGCAATTCAATCAACTGCCACGCCAACGCGTGCGCATGGACTTACACTGCGTCACACGCTGGAGCAAATTCGATACGGAATGGGAAGGCGTTTCTGTGCGCACCCTGCTGGAACAAGGCCTCCTGCGCCTGCTGCCTACGGCCCGCTTCGTCTTGCAACACGCCGAATTTGGCTATACCACCAACATCCCGCTTGAGGTGGCCCTGGCCGAAAACTTCTTGCTTGCCACCCATCACAATGGACAGCCGCTCACACCCGATCACGGCTACCCGCTGCGCGGCGTTGTTGGCGCCATCCCTGGCCGCACCGACCTGAAGACCCCTTACCTGTGGAAAGGGGCCAAATGGCTGCGCGGGTTGGAATTCCTGCAAACGGATCGCCTCGGCTTTTGGGAAGAAGCCGGTTATCACAACAACGCCGATGTTTGGGCAGAAGAACGAATGCGCTTTTAGCGGCGGCTCATGCGCGCTGCATAGACGCCAAAGCCAATCCCGCCCAAAATCACCAGCACGCCCAACACAGCCAACACCGGCGAACGTTTGGTTGGCTGATCATCCGGCGAAACCGGGTCCGTCAGGGCACTGCGCTGTGCGCCAAAATCCAACGTAGATTGATCCCCGGCGCGCAGTGTAATCGTATAGGTCGTGCGGCGAGTGGCATTGTAGCCGATCGGAATGCCCATGCTGACGGTATATTCGCCCTCTGGCAAGTCTTCAAAGCAAACTGCCTTGCCATCGGCGGTCGTCTGACCGGTGCGCGAGATGGTGTTGCCGCGATTGCTCATGCTAATCGCCCCGCCCGCCAACGGCTCTTCCCCTGCGTCAATTTGCGCATTGCCGTTGACATCTTCGTACAGGTAAATGCAAATGAACCCCGTGCCGTTGAAGGGCGTCGGCGTCGGCAAAATGGATGTCGGCGTCAACGTTGGCCCGCTCAATGGCGTCGCCGTCGGCAAGAAACCCAACACCAGTTCTTGCCCAACTTGCAAGTTGGTGCATTCAGGATTGATGTTGTTCAACGCTCGCAGCTGCTCCAACGGAATGTTGTTGAGCAGCGAAATGCCCAAACAGGTATCATTGGGTTGGACGATGTAAACAATGCGCCCATCTGCGCCCGGCGTTGGCGTCAGGTAATAAACCTGCGCCGCCGGCCCAGCTTGCACAGGCACCGTGCACAAAAGCACAACCCACACCGCCAGCAAGATAAAAATCAGTTTCCGTGACATAATCGGATTATAACATTTTTTATCAGTCGCACCAACAATTGCCATCGCCCTGGTATAATAGTCTTTGTTCAAACAAGTCTGTGAGGTAATTCTTATGACGATCATCATTGTCGTTGGCGCTCAATGGGGCGATGAGGGAAAAGGGCGAGTCGTTGACCTGCTCTCCGAAGAAGTTGAGGTCGTGGCACGCTATAACGGCGGCGATAATGCCGGTCACACCGTTACCCTGAACGATCAAACCTTCAAACTGCACCTCATCCCTTCTGGCATCATTCACCCCCACACCCTGGCCATGCTTGGCAATGGGGTTGTCATCAATCCGCTTGCTTTGTTATCCGAAATGCAAACCCTGCGCTCAGCCGGGTTGGTTATTAATGAACAGCGCCTGCGCCTGTCTTATGCGGCGCACCTGATCACACCAGCACACCGCGCCCTGGATGCCGCCCAAGAGGCGGCGCGCGGCAACTGTTCCATCGGCACAACCGGGCGCGGCATTGGCCCGGCCTACACCGACCGGGCCGCCCGTCAGGGCCTGCGCCTGGGCGACATCTTGAAAAACGACTTCGAACAGCGCTTGCAGCAGCATTTGCAAGCTGCCAATCACACCCTGCAAGCCCTGTATGGCGCCGCCCACCTCGACATTCATCAAGCCATGGCCGACTATCTGCCGGCTGCCCTGGCGTTGCGCCCTTATATCGGCGATGTGGGCCAGGAACTGCATAATCTGTTGCGCTCCGGCAAACGCTTGCTCATCGAGGGCGCTCAAGGCTGCTTACTTGACCTGGACCTGGGCAGCTATCCCTATGTCACCAGCTCTTGCACCACGGCTGCCGGTGCCCTGGCCGGGCTTGGGCTTGGCCTGCAACCGGCTGAACGCGTCATCGGCGTGACCAAAGCCTTCCAAACCCGCGTTGGCGCCGGGCCCTTCCCCACCGAAGTCTTCGGTGCCGAAGCAGAGCGCTTGCGCGGCAGCGGTGCCAACCCATGGGATGAATTTGGCACCACCACCGGGCGCGCCCGCCGCGTTGGTTGGCTCGATGGCGTCTTGTTGCGCTATGCGGTGCGCATCAACGGCCTGACCGAATTGATCCTCACCAAGCTCGATATCCTCAGCGGCCTGGAAACCGTGCGCATTGCCACGAGTTATGTCGAAAACCTGACCGCCCGTCACGAAACGTTACCGCTTGGCCCTTCCAATTTGAGCAACGTTGCGCCAATCTACGAAGAAGTGCCCGGTTGGAGCGAGCCCTTGGGGGCCCTGCGCCATTGGCAAGACCTGCCGCAAGCAGCACAACACTTCATCCGGCGCATTGAAACCATTGCCGGTTGCCCAGTGCGTCAGGTTTCGGTTGGCCCTGAGCGTAGCCAAATCATTGATGTACCCAATGCCAACGAAGCCTAACCTCGTTGCCCTGCTCGTGCTGCTGTTCCTGCTCATCAGCTGCGCCCCGCAGCAAACCCCACTGCCTGCCACCCCCACCCCCACATTGACATGGACGCCAACGATTGTGTGGTTCCCGTCCACACAAACGCCCACGCCCTATCTCCCCCCCACGCCACAGCCCACGCCCAACCTGCGCCCCACCCTACCCTCCCCCCTGCTGTCAGATGCCCTGCAAGACCCCCAAACCTGGATGACCGGACGGTTGGATGCCGGCGTCATCTCCGCCGAACAACAACGCATCAGCTTATCCATCTCCCAACCGCTTGGCAGCCTGCTCAGCCTGCGCAACGGCCCCGTGTTGACCGATTTTTACCTGCAAGCCACCGCAGCACTCAACCTTTGTCAGGGAGAAGATGTTTATGGTCTGGCCTTCCGTGCCAGCGATGTCGGTGACCTATACCGGCTGTTGCTGCGTTGTGATGGACAGGCACGTCTGGAGCGCACGCGTGCCTACCAAGCCAGCATCATCACCAACTGGACCCCGCTGATTGGCGTGCCCGTCGGCGCCCCGCAAAAGGTGAAGATTGGCATCTGGATGTCGGGGCGCGAGATGCGCATCTTCGTCAACGACCATTTCCAATTTGCCGGGCGCGATGCCGTCTGGACAGAAGGACGTATTGGGGTGTTTGCGCGGGCTGCCAGCAAAAGCCCCGTCTCGGTCAGTTTTGAAGAGATACAAATCTGGGCCATTGATGCCCTCTCTGCCGCCCCCCTGGCCACCCCAACGCCTTAGAGCGTTCGCACCATGTACAATTCACCGGGCTCAAAGCCCCGTCGGGCGTAATAGGGGCGCGTGCCCACTGCCGCAATGACGGCCAACCGCCGGAAGCCGCGCTGCGCGGCCAACTGCGCCGCCTCTTCCAGCAGGCGCGTGCCCAAACCAGCGTGCTGCGCCGCTCCCGCCTGCTCAGCCCCCACGGCCAAGGCCTGCCCATATACATGCACCTCACGAATTAACGCCGCCCCCTCCAAATCGGACATGCCCAAAGGGGCTGATTCCGGCCCCGGCAACGAAAGGCGCAAATAGCCCGCCAATTGACCGGTCGGCAAAACGAATTGCAAAAAATGCTCCTCGGCCCACCCCGCCGGATACGTCAGGTCTTGCAGGCGCAATTGCTCAACTGCAACCGCCTGGCCACGCACCTCGCGACAGCGGATGCAATGGCAACGTTGGCCGCGTCGCGCCACTTCATTCAACACATCTTGCCGCAAACTGGAACGGCGACTGCCCGCCACAATGTGTTGCGCAGGAATGTCGCGAATAATACGGTTCACACGACAATAGGGCGGAATGGTCGGCTTGATCGTTGCCAACAGGTCAATCAACGTCTCCGTGTCATAGGGCTGATACGCCCCCTCCTGCCAAAACTTGTACAAAGCAGCAGATTCAAGCAATTGCGTCGGGTAAATTTTGATCTCATCCGGACAATAGCCCTGCCAAAGCCGCGCAAAATCTTCCCGATCGCTCTCGGGCGTTGCCCCCAACAAATTCGGCATCCAATGCAGCACGATCTTAAACCCCGCGGCGCGCAGCAAAGCCGTTGCCTGCAAGGTCTGCGCCGCAGTATGCCCGCGTCGGTTGAGCGCCAAAATGCGCTCATCCAGGCTCTGTGCGCCCATCTGCACCTTCGTCACCCCCAAACGACGCAGCCAGGTCAGCTCCGCCGCCGTCACCTGATCAGGGCGCAACTCCACCACCAGCCCCACATTGCGGCTGCGCGCCGTCTCGTTGCGTTGCTGCGCCTCAGCCAGGCTGTGCGATTCACAACCATTCAGCGCGTCGAAACAGCGCTGCACAAACGCCTCCTGATAGCTGCGCGGGTAACTACTCCACGAACCGCCCAAAATCAGCAGCTCAATCTTATCAATTGGATGTCCAACCGCAACGTAGGAATCAAGCCGCGAACGCACTTGAGCGTAGGGGTCAAAGCCATGTTGAAAAGCGCGCGCTGCCCCCGGCTCATCCGCAAGATAGCTCTTGGGCATATCGGCTTCGGTTGGGCAAAAAATGCACTGCCCCGGGCAAGGATAAGGCCGCGTTAGCACCGTCACCGTCGTCACCCCCGACAAGCTACGCACCGGTTTCATGCGAATGCGCGCCAACAGCGCCGCATCCGCCGCCCATTCGCCGCTCGCCACCAATTGCTGATAGATCGCCACCAGCACGTGCTTGGCCAGATATCCCCCGCCCGGCAAGGGGTAACGGCGCGTCACCGCGAACACATCCGCTCCGTTGCGCACCTCTTCTAAAATCTTGCGCGCCAGCGAGGCTTGTTCGGGGGTAATTTTATGTGCTTCCAGCCACTCATCCATAAGAAAGCCGTGTTACAATCGAAACCATGAACGATGCTGTTGCCAGGCAACTGATTGAACTCAACCACCAATTCTACCAGACTTTTGCCAAAGCGTTTGCCGCCACGCGGCAGCGCATCCAACCCGGCGTGCGAAGCCTGTTGGCGCGCCTGCCACAGGGGAATTGGCTTGACCTGGGCTGTGGCAATGGCGCTCTGGCCGAAGCGTGGCAACACAGCCGCAGCGACTCTTACCTTGGGCTCGATTTCAGCGCCGGACTGCTCGACGAAGCGCGCCGCGCCAACGCGGCAACCCCACAGATCCAATTCATCCAGGCCGACCTGAGCGACCCTCATTGGCCACAGGCGTTGCCACGCCCAACGTTCGATGGGGTGCTGTGCTTTGCCGTGCTGCATCACCTGCCGGGGCAGGCCCGCCGCCGGGCCTTGTTGCAACAAGTTGCCACGCTGCTGCCAAAAGGCGGCTGGTTCGTCCACTCGGTCTGGCAGTTTCACCTCAGCGCACGTCTGCAAGGGCGCGTCTTGCCCTGGTCAACAATCGGGCTGAACGAGGATGAGCTGGAAGTCGGCGATAGCCTGCTCGATTGGCGGCACAGCTTGCCCGGGCAAACCGAAACCGTTGGGCTGCGCTATGTGCACCGTTTCAGCGCCCAAGAATTACAAGACCTGGCAGAGACAACCGGGTTTGAAATCTGTGAAACGTTTGAATCGGATGGCGAAGGCGGACGGTTGGGCCTCTACCAAATCTGGCACAAGCGCGCCTAATGCTCCGGCGGAGAACGTCGCCTGAGCCGACAATAGCCAAGCGCCACCGCCCGCCCAACCGACTCGGCGCGCGTTTGCACGCCCAGGCGTTTTTTCAGCGCGGCAATGTGCAGCGACACCGTCCGCCGACT
>JAIWNK010000152.1 GCA_020216845.1 Anaerolinea sp.
TTGTTGGTGATGACCTTTTCGGGTCTTGACCCCGACTTGTCGGTGACGCACATGCGCTCAGCCGAAGAGGCAATTTTGGAGACGGGCAAACATGCTTTTGACTTGGTCATTTCGGATGTGCGATTGCCCGGCATGACCGGCTTTGAGATGGCGCGCAAGTTGCGCAAGCGTTACCCGGATTTGCCAATGATCATGATGAGCGGCGTGCAAGATGAACGCAATCGCAAACAGGCCCAAGAACTGGGGGCGGAGGCGTTTCTTGCCAAGCCATTGGATATGCCCTTGTTGGTTGAATTGGTGCAGAAGGTGTTGGGGATGGGGGCAGCTTCGGTAGAGCCTGAAGTTGCACAACCAACCTCAGCGGAGCAACCTGAGCCATCCACGCAGCCATTGCTCACGGCTGAACCTTTGCCGGCTGTGCCTGAAAAGAAGCCCCTGCCGCCGCAGTTGGTGCAAACACTGGAAAAATTGCAGATTGAAGCGGGTGCCCTGGCAGTGGCTTTGTTGGATGCCGAGGGCATTGTGGCCGCCGGTGTGGGCGAATTTCCGATGCTTAACTTTGAGCAGAATTGGGCCAGCACCATTTTGGCGGCAGTGAATGCCAGTGGGCAAATTTCGGCGTTGATGGGCGTCTCACGGCAGGAATTGATTGCTTTGCAGGGGGTAGCCTATGATGTGCTCATCCTGCCGGTGGCGCAATTTGTGTTGGTGTTGATTTTGCCATCCGGGCGCAGCATTTTGCGCCTGGCGGTTGCGGTGGAAGAGGCGCGTTTTGTGCGTCAGGAACTGATGCTGATGCTGGGCGGAGGTGACGTGGTGACGGATGAGACCGGTTTGTTGGATGCTTTGGCGGCTTTTGGCAGCGACGGCTCAGCGCAAGCGCCCGCTGCTCCTGCGCTGCCACCGGAAGACCCGGCGGCAGCTGAGGCCCTGGCGGCTTTGCTTGCTGCGGGCACCGCTCCGGTGAAAGATGCTGACCCCGATTCGTTTTGGGAAGATGCGGTGCAATCCAAAAAAGGCATGGTCACCAATGCCGATGTGTTGACCTACGAACAAGCTGTGCAGTTGGGGTTGGCACCGGCTGCCGATGATGAACAAGGCTAGCCCAAGAATGGGGCATTCTTGGGCTAGAAAATGATCGGTTTCTGTTTGGGCGATTTGGTTGCCAATCTGCCCGATTTGTGTTAAAATCGGCCATGCAATTTGGGGCATGGTGCAACGGCAGCACACCAGACTTTGGATCTGTGGATCTTGGTTCGAATCCAGGTGCCCCAGCTACGCACGACATGTTATGAAATTCCATTTTTTAGCCGAGGCATCAAGCGTTGAGAAGAAAGCCCCCTGTTTTCTTCTGAATGGCTTGATGCCTTGAGTTTTTATTTTTAAGGAGTTTTGAATGGACGTGAGAGCAATCCTTTTGGCTGCTGGGCACGGCACCCGTATGAAATCGGCTTTGCCTAAGATGTTGCATTTATTGGCTGGCAAACCCCTGGTGATGCACGCCTTGGAGGCGGTGCAGTCGGTTAGCACGCAGCGCCCGGTTGTGGTGGTCGGGCATGGTGAGGAAGCAGTGCGGCGCGCCGTGGGAGATGTGGCGGAGTTCGCAGTGCAGGAACAACAGCTCGGCACGGGGCACGCCGTGTTGGCGGCGGAAGGATTGGTGCGCGGGCAGGCTGAGGCGGTTTTGGTGACCTATGCCGATATGCCATTATTGAAGTCAGAAACGATTGCACAGCTTGTGGCGGCGCAGCAAAATAGCGACGCGGTGATGACGATGCTGACGGTGGAACTGCCTGACCCGCATGGGTTTGGCCGGGTGGTGCGTGCTGAGGATGGGCGCGTGCTGGCCATCGTTGAGGATGCGGTGGCAACCCCGCAGCAGCGCGCCATTCGTGAGCTGAATGCCAGTGTGTATTGTTTTCGCGGCGATTGGCTTTGGCCGGCACTGCACCGCATTCAGGTCTCGCCCAAGGGCGAGTATTACTTGACCGATGTGGTTGAAATTGCCGTGCGCGATGGCTTGAAGGTGCAGGCGATTCGCACCGATGACCCAACCGAGGCAATTGGCATTAACAATCGCGTCCATTTGGCCGAGGCGGAAGCTATCTTGCGGCAGCGCATCAACCAACGTTGGATGCTGGCCGGGGTGACGCTGATAGACCCGGGCAGTACCTACATCGGCGCCGAGGTGCAAATTGGCAATGACACGGTCATTTACCCCAACACCTATCTGCGCGGTCGCACGGTGATTGGCAGCAATTGCGAAATTGGCCCCAACACCATCCTGGAAGATGTGACGGTGGGCAACGATTGCCGTTTGTTGGCTTCTGTAGCTGAGTCAGCCATTATTGAAGATGGCGTTTCGATGGGACCGTTTTGTCATTTGCGCAAGGGAGCGCATTTGGGCCGCGGCGTGCATATGGGCAATTTTGGCGAAGTCAAAGATTCATACCTCGCGCCGGGGGTCAAGATGGGGCACTTCTCTTACATTGGTAACGCTACGATTGGCGAAAATGTCAACATTGGTGCAGGGACGATTACCTGCAATTATGATGGCCAACACAAACATGCTACGACGGTGGGGGCGGATGTATTCATCGGCAGTGATACGATGTTGGTGGCGCCGGTGACACTTGGCGATGGGGCGCGCACAGGTGCGGGTGCGGTGGTGACGCACGATGTGCCGCCTGGCGAGGTGGTGGTCGGTGTTCCGGCCCGTCCATTAAAGCGCAGGAAAGAAGGCAGTGAGTAATCTTTGGCTTTGGGCTGCGTTGGCCCTGGTAATTGGGCTGGATTTGTTGTTCACCGCGCTGCGCTCTGGCCTGGTGAATGCCAAAGTGATGCAGTTAATTGACCTGCGCCTGATGAACCCGCGCGCCGCCGACCAAACGCTGCGTTTGTTGGAGCGTCCGCATTTGCGCGTGACCTTGCGTTTGTTGCTGGCAGGGGTGCATTTGCTCTTGGGGGCGTTGGTTGGCCTGACGGGCTGGCTGGTGAATGGAAGCGGCTGGCAACCGTGGCTGGTAGGCCTGGTTTTGTTGCTGGGCGGTTTTGGGCTGATGTTGTGTGAATTTACCGTGGAGCGCTGGGTGTTGTGCGCTCCGGAGCAGGTGGCGCTGCGTCTGACCGGCCTGGCCATGGCGCTGGATGGCTTGCTGCGTCCCCTGACTTCGATTTTCATGGCGGTGTTGGGCGCTTCGATGTCATTGGAACGCGATATGGGCAACGTGACCGAAGACGAGCTGAAGAATTGGGTTGAACAAGAGACGCCGCAGGGTGGGCTGGAAAAAGAAGAACGACAGATGATTTACTCGATTTTCCAGTTTGGCGATACGTTGTGCCGCGAAATTATGGTGCCGCGCATGGATGTGGTGGCGTTGGATGTGCAAATGCCCTTAGAAGAGGCGGTGCAAATTGTGATTCAGTCGGGGCATTCGCGCTTGCCGGTGTATGAAGATGAAATTGATAACGTCATTGGCTTGCTGTATGCCAAAGATTTGCTGAAGACGCGCTGGGGGGGCGAGGCGACGCCATCCTTACGCTCGTTGCTGCGCCCGGCTTTCTTTGTGCCAGAATCCAAAAAGGTGGATGACCTGTTGCGCGAGATGCAGGCACGGCGTTTTCACATGGTGGTGGTCGTGGATGAATATGGCGGCATGGCTGGGTTGGTGACAATGGAAGACATTGTTGAAGAAATCGTTGGCGAAATTCGCGATGAGTATGATCAGAGCGAAGAATTGCTCTTGCAGCAGGTCGGTGACGAGGAATTTTTGTTGCATGGCCGTCTGGATATTGAGGATGTGAACGCGGCTTTGGGGGTACATTTGACGCGCGACCTGTCGGATACGTTGGGCGGCTATATCTACAGTCAGTTGGGGCGTGTGCCGGTGGAAGGCGAGCAATTGACCCTTGAAGATTGGCTGCTGACGATGGAAGTTGTGACCGAGCGCCGCATTCGGCGCGTGCGCGCTGTGCGCAAATCACACAATGAGGAAACAGAACAAGGAGAGAGCCATGCAGTTGACGGATGAGATGCGTCACGAGTTGGTGCAAACCGCTTTGGAGGCCCGCCGCTGGGCCTATGCGCCCTATTCGCATTATGCGGTTGGGGCAGCGTTGTTAACCCATTCAGGCAAGGTGTATGACGGCGTGAACATTGAGAATGCCGCCTACCCGGATGGAATTTGTGCTGAGCGCGTGGCCGTGTTCAAGGCAGTTTCGGAAGGGGAGCGCGAATTTGTTGCGGTGGCTGTGGTGACAGCCAATGGCGGTTCGCCCTGTGGTTCGTGCCGGCAGGTGTTGGCCGAGTTTGGCCTGGAAACGATTGTGCTGCTTGCCAATGGCGATGGTCAATTGCTGCTGGAAACAAGCGTGGCGCAGCTGTTGCCAGGCGCTTTTACGCCGCAGCACCTGCATTCAGAGCCGGGGTAGGCTGCGATGCCTGAGTTGCCGCGCAGTTTGCGGGTGGAGGCGGTTGTTTTGCGACACAGCGATTGGGGGGAGGCGGATCGCTTGCTGACCGTGTACACGCGCGAGGTGGGCAAGCTGCGTGTGCTGGCAAAAGGGGCGCGGCGGATGCGTTCGCGCAAGGCGGGGCATTTGCAGCCGTTTACCCGTTCGACGCTTTTGCTCAGCCGTGGGCGCGAGATTTGGATTGTCACTCAGGCCGAAACGGTGGATGCCTATTTGCCGATTGGCGCTGATTTGCTGCGCACCGGCTATGCTGCCTATGTCATTGAATTGCTTGACCGGTTTACCTATGAAGAGGGCGAAAACCGTTTGTTGTATCGTCTGTTGGTTGAAACGCTCAGCCGTGTGGCGCATCAGCCGGATCCATTGGTGGCCGTGCGCTATTATGATTTGCAACTGCTCGATTTGCTGGGCTTTCGTCCGGAATTATCACAATGTGTGCAGTGTGGGGCGCTGATTCAGCCGCAAGATCAGTTCTTCTCTGCGGCCCAAGGCGGGGCGCTTTGTCCCGGGTGTGGCGTTCAGGCGGGGGCTTTGCCGGTTTCGCTGCCGACGCTTAAATATTTGCGCCATTTGCAGCGCAGCACCTGGGCGGTGGTGGAAAAAGCCGGGCTGCCCGAAGGGGTGCGCGCCGAGATGGAAGCATTGTTAGGGCGCTATCTATCTTATTTGCTGGAGCGCGGCCTGAACACGCCGCGTTTTTTGCGCGAAGTGCGCCATGTGTATCAGTCGGACGGGGCAGATGATCCTCAGGGGTGACAGTTGCCCTGACCGCTATCCAAAATTTGCCCATGGATATCCACAAAAATCCATTCGTAGCGCCCCTGGTAAAGCGTGAGGCGTAGCACGCCATAGTGATCGTCCATTGCCAATTCGCTATTGGCGGCACGTTCTGATGGCAGTGAGCGCAAAAAAGCACCGCCGGTGCCAACAATGAATTGACGAATGCCGCGTTCTTCATCGCGCTGTGCAAAGGCATCTTGTGGGGCAAAGCGTTCATAGTGATGATCGTGACCATTCAAGACGATTTCAACCCCGGCAATGTGTAGCAGTTGCCATAGCGGTTGAATTCCTGGGTTGTTGCCATGCACGCCGGAAGAAAAGAATGGGTGGTGCCAATAGGCCAGGCTGCATTGGTTGGGGTGGGTGGCGAGGTCGTTCATCAGCCAGTCATATTGTGGGCTGCCGGGGCCGCAGCTGTTATCGTATAGACAGATGCTGTTCAGGGATAAGATGTGCCAGCTGCCAAGGTCATAACTATAGTAGCCCTGACCGGGTGGGCCAGCCTGTTCACCAAAATAGGTGTAATAATCCATGCCGCCTTTCAGGTCGTGGTTGCCGGGGGCGGGGTGCATACGCTCTTTGAAGCGTCCCCAGTTGGGGCCAAAGCAGGTTTCATACTGCTCCAGCGTGCCGTCTTCGTTGGAATTGTCGCCTGTGGTGAAAATTGTGCCGGGGATGGACTCGAGCAGGGCGGCAGTTTGATCATCGAACGATAAGCCGCAGATGGCGATATCGCCGGCGCCGACGAGTGTCTCGCCGATTTCGATTGTGGGGCTGGGTAAGGGAGTTTCGGTGGCGGTGGGGCTGGGCTGAGGCGTTTCGGTGGCGGTGGGGCTGGGCAGGGGTGTTGGTGTGACTGTGGGGCTGGGTGGGCGTGTTGGCGTGGCGCTGGGGAGGGTGGGGGGGAGCGTGTTGGGCGGTGGCAGTGGGGTGGTCCCGGGCAGGCTGCGTTGGCAGGCCAGGGATACCAAAACCAACACAAGCAGGCCAGTCAAGAGTTGTATTCGTTTCAAAGGGGTCTCCACAGATGGATTTGGGGGTCGCCCGGATGGGCGAATGGGGTTTAGCGGCGCGCCCGCAACCCAATCAGGATTAGCAGCAATCCAAGCCCGGCAATGCTGGCAATGACGGTGCCGAACGGGAAGCTGGCAGCAGGGCGCGCTGGGGCGGGCAATGGGGTGGGGCTGGGCAGAAACAGGGTGGCTGTGGCGGTGGGGCGCGGCGTGGGGGGCAACGGGCTTGCCGTGGGGGTTGGCAATTCGTCTGCTTGGGTGGGGGCGGCGGTCGGCGTATCCCATGGCACGATGGGCGTGGGCAGCAAGAGCTTTTGCCCGCTATAAATGACCGGGTTTTCGAGTGAAATATTATTCAGCCGGGCAATATCGGCGATGTGGGTGTCATACGCCAGGGCAATGCTCCACAGTGATTGCCCTGAACGAACGGTGTGCATCCAGGCTTCGCCGGCAGCGGGTGGGGTGCTGGTTTGAACCGGGTAAATGATTTGCGAGACCCATAAGGTGGCCATGGCGTTGGGGTCTTGTGTGGCTGCGGGGGCGGTGGGTGCAACGTAGTCGCCATCTACGGTGTAGGCGGCGTGCAAGATATAGTAGACGGAGCCGTTGTATTCAGCGATGCCAGCGCCAACGTGACGATAGTTGGGGTTGACCGCCGGGATCATGTGGGCGTCATCCGACCACACTTGCAGCAAAAAGTCGAACGACATGGGGCCAATGGCAAAGTTTTCGGTGGCCCAGGCTGGTTTGCCATTGCCATAACCGGCGGCCATCACCCGCCCGCGCACATTGCCGATGTGGTCGGTCATGTGATACAGCGCCATCAGGTCTGCTGTTTCTTGGGCGGTTTGCATCAGAATGGGGTCTACAATCAGTGGGCGCAGACCGCGGGCGGTGCGCATGGCGTTGTAGGCATTGATGATCCGTTCGGGGGTGATCTCATCTTGGGCGTGGACTTGTGGCTGTGGCAGGGCCAGGAATGTCAACACCAACAAACAAAACAAGCAAAGCAAGCGTTTCATCATAAGGATATTATAACTTTAAATGATACAGGATGAAAAGATAGGCTTTTGAGAGCGTCGGGGATAAAAATGGTATAATCACACGTTGTGTTGATGTGTCAACATCAATCCCTAGCCTGTTTGTTTGGAGTTTGCATGAGTCAACCGCTTGATTTCCAATCCATCATCTTTACCTTGCAGCGTTTTTGGGCTGAGCAAGGTTGTTTGATCTGGCAGCCTTATTATTCGCAGGTGGGTGCTGGGACGATGAACCCGGCCACGATTTTGCGCGTGTTGGGCCCAGAGCCGTGGAATGTGGCGTATGTTGAGCCTTCGGTGCGCCCGGATGACGGTCGGTATGGGCAGAACCCCAATCGTTTGCAGCAACACTATCAATTTCAAGTGATTCTCAAGCCTGACCCGGGCGACCCGCAGGAACGCTACCTGCGCTCACTGATGGCCTTGGGTATTGATCCGGCGCAGCACGATATTCGCTTCGTTGAGGATAATTGGGAATCGCCTGCTTTGGGTGCCTGGGGCCTGGGTTGGGAAGTGTGGTTGGATGGGCAGGAAATCACGCAGTTCACCTACTTCCAGCAGGCAGGTGGCATGGCACTGGAGCCGGTATCGGTTGAGATTACCTATGGCCTGGAACGAATCGCCATGACGTTGCAACGCGTGCGCAATTTTCGCGACCTGCGTTGGAGCCCGCAGCGCACCTATGGCGATGTGAACTTGCAAGGCGAATTTGAGCATAGCAAGTATTACTTTGAGATTGCAGATGTAGAGCGGCTGCGGCAGATGTATCAGCTGTTTCAGGCTGAGGCAGAAGCGGCTTTGGCGCAGGGGTTGGTCTTGCCGGCGCACGATTACGTGCTGAAGTGTTCACATACCTTCAATATTTTGGATACGCGCGGCGCGGTGGGTGTGACGGAACGACAGCAGCTGTTCTCGCAGATGCGCGATTTGTCGCGGCGGGTGGCAGAGGCTTATGTGGCACAGCGTCAGGAGATGGGCTTCCCCTGGTTGACGCCTGCCGCAGAAGCGGATGCTGCGGCAGCGGTGGTGACGGGGGCAACGGGTGCGGCGGCAGATTGGTTGCTGGAGATTGGTGTGGAAGAGATGCCCTTTGCCGACCTGGAAGCGGCCTTGACGCAGTTGCGTGGGCGCGTGCCGACATTGTTGGATGAGTTGCGCCTGGAACATGGCCCGGTGCACATTTTTGGCACACCGCGCCGCCTGGTTGTTTGGGTGGAAGCGGTTGCCGCAGCGCAGCCGGACCGGACGTTGGTCGTCAAAGGGCCGCCGGCAGAGCGCGCCTTTGATGCGGAGGGGCGCCCAACCAAGGCTGCTGAGGGCTTTGCGCGCGGCAAGGGCATTGCCCCCGATGCGCTGCAAGTGGTGGAAATGGATGGCGGGCGTTATGTGGCGGCGGTGTTGCATGAGCAGGGCCGTCCGGCTGCTGAGGTGCTGCTAGAAGCGTTGCCGGGCCTGGTGGCGGGGCTGCGCTTTGATAAGGCCATGCGTTGGAACAGCAGTGGGGTGGCGTTCTCGCGCCCGATTCGTTGGTTGCTGGCCTTGCTGGGAGAGACGGTCTTACCCTTCCGGTATGCTGGTTTGCAGGCCGCTGCTCAAACGCGTAGCCGACGATTTTATGAGCCGGATGTGATTGCGGTTACTTCGCCGCAGGCCTATTTTGAGGCACTGCGCGCCCAGGGCGTGTTGCTCGATCCGTTGGAGCGTCGGGCGGCGATTGCTGAGCAGGTGCGGCAGCAGATCGTTGCTGCAGGCGGTGACCCGCAACAATTGGATGAGGGCTTGCTGGATGAGGTCAATAACCTGGTGGAAGCGCCGCAAGCGTTGACCGGTTCGTTCGATGAGGCGCATTTGCGCCTGCCGGCGGAAGTGCTTGTTTCGGTGATGAAGAAACATCAGCGCTACTTCCCGGTCTTTGCTGCGGATGGCAGCTTGCGCCCGTATTTTGTGGTAATACGCAATGGCGATGACCGGTTTTTGGATGTGGTGGCCGATGGCAATGAACAGGTCGTGCGGGCGCGCTTTGCGGATGCAGATTTCTTCATTCAGGAAGATTTGCAGCATAAATTGGAAGATTTCTTGCCGCGCCTTGGCACGTTGACCTTCCAATTCAAGCTGGGGTCCATGTTGGATAAGACACAGCGCATTGAACGGCTTGTGCCACAGTTGGCCGAACGGTTGGGCGTTGCCGGGGCGGAGCTGGACGTGGCGCAACGAGCCGCTCATTTGTGCAAGGCTGACCTGGTGACGCATATGGTGGTGGAGATGACCTCGCTGCAAGGCGTGATGGGCCGCTTTTATGCGTTACACAGTGGGGAGAGTCAGGCAGTGGCGCAGGCCATCGCTGAGCATTACCTGCCGCGCTTTGCCGGGGATGCGTTGCCGCAGGGTCGGGCAGGGTTGTTGCTTGGCGTGGCCGATCGGCTTGATTCGCTGGCTGGGTTATTTGCGGCCGGCCTGGCACCTAGTGGCGCCAAAGATCCATTTGCGCAACGGCGTGCCGCTTTGGGCCTGGTTCAATTGCTGATCGGTTGGGATTTGGACTTTGACTTGCGCGCTGGCCTGGAGGTGGCTGCGGCTGGTTTGCCGATTGCGGCAACGGCGGAAAGTCAGGCGGCCTGTTTGGAATTCATCGCTGGACGGCTGCAAAATTATCTGCTAGAGCAAGGAGCGCGTTACGACGTGGTGGCGGCAGTG
>JAIWNK010000153.1 GCA_020216845.1 Anaerolinea sp.
TTGGCGGCGCAAGCACACAACCCGGCTGGGGTTGCCCGTGCAGTTCACGCCCTCACCGGCTGGATCGCTCGGCCCGATTGGACAACGATTTTGCCTGCGTATGCGCGTTGTGTGCGCATCACCCGAGATCAGACACAGCGCTTCACCGTTCAGGAGCAATACCTGGTTGAGCCGGTTGAGGCCGAGCTGTTGCGGGGGTTGCAAACAGCAGAAACAACGGCGCGCCGTGCGGGCTCAGTGGAGGATTTCTTTGCAGTGTTTTTGCCACTGATGCCAGTTATCAACCGTTTCTTTGAGGCGGTGTTGGTGATGGCAGAGCAAGCCGAAGTGCGCGCCAATCGTTTGGGGTTGTTGCAGCGTGTGGCGGCTTTGGCTGAGGGTGTGGCCGATTTTTCAAGGCTAGAGGGCTTCTAAGCCGGATATTTTCACTATACAAACAAAACCAGGGACACGCTGTTTGCGCGTGTCCCTGGTTGTTTTAGGGGTCAATGCAGGCTTTGTAGGATGGCTTCTAGCACGCCGCCGCCAATGGCAAGCGCCTTGTCAGAAACTGTGTGACAATAGCTTGGATCGGCGCGTGGGTCTACGTCAGCAATTTTGATGTGGGCAGGCAGATGCAGGCCGGGGTGGATGAGGCCGCGCAGCACGCCATCAATGCGGCTGATGACGGGCGTCTCGTTCACCCAGGCAATTGTCTGACCCGTGCGGATGCTCGCGCCAATTTCCAGGGAGCTGATGAGCACACCGGCGCAAGGCGAGTAGAGCACCCGGTCAGAGCGCACACCGCGCATTTCACCGGGGGTGCCCGTGTCGGCTTCGGCTGTTCCCTGCCAGAGGACACGGCCAAGGTGATGGCCGCGGTTGGTCTCAATGACGGCGTCTACGTCTTGTCCGGCGCAGAATCCGGGGCCGAGGGCCAGCACGAGCGGGGCCAGGCCGCGGCGAATGCCCAGGTTGCGCTTGATCATCCGGCCATCGAGCAAGATGGTGGGCGATTGCTGAGCAATGCTTGTGGCAGCTTCGTCGATCAACACCGGCAGGATGTTTTTCGCCCAGGCAGAGGGAATCTCGGTGGGGCTATCGAGGCGTTGGGCGGTGATTTCTTCAACGCGCGTTTGTCCGCTGTAGATTGCTTCGCTGAAGCATACGGTGCGGCGGATGGCAAGGGGTTGGGGCAGCTCCGTCATCCAGACGGGAAAACCGGCGCGCCACAGGCGCACAGCAACGCCACTGGCAAGTTCACCGGCGCCAAGGATGCAGACGGGATAGGCAGAAAAGTTCATAGAGGGTATTATACTGCGCAAATTGGAGCTGTCAATTAAGCGGTGTGGTGATTTCAGGTTGGGTCATGGAATGCAAAAAAAGCTGTGACCTTTTGCTTTGCTCAAGATGACAGCGCTCTTTGGGCATAGAACCCAGAAAAAGGCGACGACGGGATTTGAACCCGTGATCAGGGTTTTGCAGACCCTTGCCTTGCCACTTGGCCACGTCGCCGAGAAAAACTTGAGCGGGCGATGGGACTCGAACCCACGACCTTCTCCTTGGCAAGGAGACATTCTACCAACTGAACCACGCCCGCATAGCGAAAAGAATTGTTTTCAACTGACGGCCCAAAGTATAGCATTATCTAACAAAATCGTCAAGTCTTTCAGAGGAAAAACATCCTATAATCAACTTGACACATTTTCAGGCATGTGCTAAAGTAATAGCAACTCTTTTCCGAAAGAGATTTCATCCTTTACCTCAAAGGAGCGCAGCCTTGACTAAGTCACGCACTCAAATGATGGTAGAACGTCTGCGCGAGCTTCAAGCCTCTTCCCCAGACATTGAAGCTTCCGCAATTGTCAGTGTGGATGGCCTGACCATCGCCTCCGCCCTGCCCCAAGGCGTCGAAGAAGATCGTGTTTCCGCTATGTCAGCTGCCATGTTATCCCTGGGTGAACGCATCGCCAAAGAGCTTGGGCGTGGTTCGCTCGATCAGGTCTATATTAAAGGCCAAAAAGGGTACGTGGTGTTGATGTCTGTCGGTGAAGACGCCGTGTTGACCGCCCTTGCGCGAGAACAGGCCAAACTGGGCCTGATCTTCCTCGACATGCGGCGTGCCGCTGAAGACCTGACCAAACTCATCTAACGCGAGAAAAGCCATGGAACCTATCCCAAAGAGTGGACTGTATTATCCCAATAAAATCGCGCGGATTGCGTTGTTGGCCCTCGAGGAAGTGATGGGGAAGAATGGGGTCAATGCCATTTTCAATTTGGCTGGTTTGCCCAACCTGATTGACAACCTGCCGCCCAATAACCTGGATCGCGAATTTGACTTCGCTGATTTCTCTGCCGTGCAGGGTGCCCTGGAAGAGATGTATGGGCCGCGCGGTGGGCGTGGTTTGGCGTTACGTGCTGGTCGGGCGACTTTCGACGACGCGTTGAAGAATTTTGGTGCCCTGGCTGGCGTAGGTGACATGGCCTTCAAGGTCTTGCCACTGCAAGCCAAAATGCGCATCGGCCTGCCAGCAATGGCCAAGATCTTTACCCAAACCAGCGATCAGCTTTCAACGGTTGAAGAAAAAGACGATCATTTCGTTTACACCATTCACCGTTGCCCGGTTTGCTGGGGCCGCAAAGTGGATAAACCGGCCTGTTTTGTGGCGGTTGGCTTGTTGCAGGCCAGCTTGAAATGGGTCTCCGGTGGCAATGAATTCCGCGTCAATGAATCGCGCTGTATTGCTGTAGGCGATCCGGTGTGCGAGTTCATTGTCTACAAAGAGCCGATTTCTTAGGAAATTTGATTCATGGCTGAGCCAAAATCCAAGCTTCTGATTGTGGAAGATGATCTGGATATTGCGGATATGCTCAACGCCTATTTCCGCGTCCAGGGGTACGATGTTTTGACGGTCAACTGGGGCGAAGACGGTGTGCGCGCCTGTCAAACCAATATGCCCGACCTGGTCATTCTGGATATCCGCTTGCCGGATATTGATGGTTTTGAGGTGGCGCGCCGTTTGCGCACCAATCGCCGCACCAAACAAATCCCAATCATCTTTTTGACCGAAAAGCGTGAGCGCAACGACCGCCTGAAAGGGTTGGAGCTGCACGCGGAGGATTACATTACCAAACCGTTTGATATTCAGGAATTGCGCCTGCGGGTGCGCAATGCCCTGGCAAGTGCCAAACGTGGTTCGCTGACCAACCCCGTCACCGGTTTGCCGGATGGCGACCTGGTGACCGAGCGCCTTTCGCAGACGCTGCAAGATGCGGATGCGGTGGCGATGGTGGTGGCTTTGGGCAACCTGGACCGCTTCCGCGAGGTGTATGGCTTTGTTGCTTCAGATGACTTGTTGCGGGCCGTGTCGCTGATGTTGCAAGGCTCGCTGCGCGACAATGGTGGCACGGAAGACTTCCTTGGTCATATTGGCACCGACACATTTTTGGTGATCACGCGTCGCCCTTATGTAGCTGCTTTGAAAGAGAACATCCGCCGGCAGCTGCAGCAGTCGTTTGATTACTTCTATCGTGATCAGGATCGTGAAATGGGCTTGTTCCGCGAGCAGGGGCTGACGGTCTATATCCAGGATTTGGATGTGGCGCAGCAGGGCTTCAGTGAGGTCAGTCAACTGCGCGCTCGTCTTGAAGCTTTGCGCCCGTAGAAGTGGATTTTCTTTGAAGCTGACGATTGTAATTCCAACATATAACGAAGCGGAGAACCTGCCAAAGCTGGTCTCCGCTTTGTTTTCCTTGCCGCTGCCCGAATTGAACATTTTGGTAGTGGATGATAACAGCCCCGATGGAACAGGGGCGCTGGCCGAAGAACTGGCCGCGCAGACGGGGCGTGTACAGGTTTTGCACCGCGCTGGCAAGCAGGGGCTTGGCACGGCCTATATTGCCGGGTTTCGCCATTGCCTGGAGCAAGGCGTAGATGCGGTTTGTCAGATGGATGCTGATTTTTCGCACCCGCCGCAAAAGGTGGTTGAGCTGGCCGAAACGCTGCCAAGTTGCGATGTGGTCATTGGCTCGCGCTATGTGGCGGGTGGGCAGCTGGATGAGCGCTGGCCAGTGTGGCGGCGGGCTCTTTCGGCGTTTGGCAATTTCTACGCACGCACAATTTTGAATATGCCCTTGCGGGATGTTACCGGTGGTTTTCGGCTGTGGAGTGCGGCGGCACTGCGCACCATGCCGTGGGAGCGCATCGTCTCGAATGGCTACGTCTTTCAAGTTGAAACGGCCTATGTTGGCTACCTGTTGGGGCTGCGTTACCGTGAAATTCCCATCTACTTTGCGGATCGGCGTTGGGGGCAGTCGAAGATGTCGCTGCGCATTCAAATGGAAGCGGCGCGGCGCGTGTGGGGGCTGCTATGGCGCTATCGCGACCTGCGCCGTTTAGCCCGGCAACGCTAGTTTTTGCTGCACCAGGGCACGCCATTCCTCCAGGCTGAGCGTCTCGGCCCGACGCTGCGGGTCTATGTTGGCGCGGCGCAGCAGGGCGGCGGCCTCGTCGCCGCTGCATTTCAACCCGGCTGACAGGCAATTGCGTAGGGTTTTGCGCTTTTGAGCAAAACCAGCATGGGCCAGTTGGAAGAAGAGCGGCAGTTGTTCGGCGGGCAGGAATGGCTCAGGATAGAGGTCTACTCGCAGCACGCTCGAATCAACCGCCGGAACGGGGTAGAAGGCACCGGCGGGGATAGACGCAGCCAGGCGCGGCTTGCCATAGACCTGTACGCCCAGGGCCAGCAGGCTCATTTGGCCGGGCTGTGCACAAACGCGTTCGGCCACTTCTTGCTGCACGGTCAGTACCAGGCGGCTGGGGCGGGTGCGCGCTTCGATCAGATGTCGAATCAGGGCTGAGGTGATGTAGTAGGGGATGTTGGCAACGACGAGATAGCCATTTTCGGGCATCAGGCTGGCCGGGTCTATTTTCAACATGTCACCCTGAATCAGCTGAATGTTGGAAAAGTCTGCCAACACGTCTTGCAGGATGGGGAGCAGGCGCGTGTCGAGTTCGACGGCGACGACCTGTCGGGCGGCGCGTGCCAGGTGCCGCGTCAGGCTGCCCAGGCCAGGGCCAACCTCCAGCACTGCATCTTGTGGGCCAATTTCGGCTGCTTGAACCACGCGCTGAAGTGCGGATGGGTCAATGAGGAAGTTTTGGCCGAGGCCTTTCTTGGGGGTCAGCGCATGAGCGCGCAGCAAAGCAGGCACATTGAGTGGCGGTAAGGTCAAGGCAGGATCCATGGGATGTTTTCCGGAACAGGGGTGAGGAAGTAGATGGTGCGGTAAGAGCTCCAGGAGACGTAATCATCTTCACTGTAGCCCAAATCAATCCAATATTTATCAGAAAAGCCATAGCCCCAATCGGCAATCAGGCCAATGCCATAATCGGGCACGTAGAGCTGCTGACCGGCCATCCAGCCATACCAGCTTTGGTCAACCGCGATGATGCCGCGGCGCAGTGTCAGGCCGCTGGCGGTGATGTCGTTGCAAAAGCTGCGGTTGCCTTGCCCGCAGGGGCTGTAGGAGGTGATGTAGACATTGACGGCTCGCCAATATTCGATTGGGCCGTTGGGGGTGTCGAGCGTGCGCACAACAACCTGCGTGCCATAACCGATTTTTTCGTCTACGGGGGGGCTAATCAACCAGGATTCTTCGCTCAGGCTGGCGACTTGTTGACCGTCTTCGTAGCGCTGGCGCTCTCGGGTAAGCTCAACGCCAAACTGGCCAGGGGTGACGATGCTGCGCTGGTCTAGCTCGGTGTTGGGGTCGGCAACATATTGCTTGCCGTAGGGGATCAGTTTTTGTTGCAGGGTGAGTGTTTCGTGGACGCGCACGATGCGGATTTGCCCATCCCCTGGCAGGGGCTGATCGGCGGCGGGAATGCTGTAATCGAGGCCGAGCAGTGGCAGGCCGATTTCGGCCAGGGCTTCGCCAATCGTTTCGGCAGCGGAGGCGGCCTGGATGGTTTGTCCTTGCACCTGAATGGTGAGCGGGGTGGCACGTTGCAGGGTGACTTGCAGCGGGGTGCGCAGGGGGGTGTTGCTGGGCAAGGAAAGCCGATCGGCTGTGCCAAGTTGCACACCGTTTTGCCACAGGGCCTGGCCAAGCGTAGCGGCGCTGGAAGAGAAAGCCTGGGTTTGGTCGCCAAGCTGCACCTGAATGGGGATGGCGCGGCGCACTTGCAGCAGATAGGCGGGCTGAGGCGGCAGGGTGACCTGTGGATCTATCACCTGGCTGTTGAAAAGTAACTGATCGCCTTTGCCCAGGCTGACCCCGGCTGCGGATAGCCATTCGGCTGGCTGACGGCTGTGGCTGAGCAGTTGATAGCGTTGTGCCTCGGGTTCCACCCAAAGCCAGACTTGGCGGGCGCGTTGCAGGTGTATTTGCATGCCGGGCCGCAGCAGGGTGGTTGGGGCTGGCTCCAGGGTGTCTTGTGGGCCAATGGCGATGTTGGCCCTGGCAAGCGCAGCGCCAACGGTCAGGGCGGTTGTGCGCAAGGTTTGCGGCTGATCATCGATCAATAAGGTGACGGTGCGTGGGATTTGCCAGAGCAGTGTTAGGATGGTGAGCAATAGCAGGCTGCCAATGAGCAGCAAAGTTTGTTTACGGTTCATAGGTTGATTCTAACATAAAAAACTCCCTCGTTTGGACGGGGGAGTTTTACTGTGCCGAGGAACAGGATCGAACTGTTGACCCCACAATTTTCAGTCGTGTGCTCTACCAACTGAGCTACCTCGGCAAGTGACAGTGATTTTACCCGCACCCGGCGAATGTGTCAAGGTTCGCGCGAGGCGTCGGTTTCTTCTTCGGGGGGCAGGCCAAAATCGCCATAGGCCAGGCTGAGTGCAGCCTGGGTGATGGCCTGGTAGCTATCCTCCAATTGACCGCGCAGGGTGATGCTGCTATCGGTTTCTGGCTCGCCCAGGCGTTGCAGGATGGGTTGGATGAGGGCCGGGGGGCGGATGGAGACGGAAAAAGTTTGCAGCTCGGCTCCAATTTCCCAAAAGCGTTGGGCGTCGCTTTCCAGTGCTGGGCCGGTTTCTTCAACCGGCGTTGGGATTGTCGGTGCGGCTTCTGGCTGACTGATGCCATTGCCGGTGCGGCGGGCGCGCAGGGCAGCCAGGATTTGCTCTTGGGTGCGTCCGCGCAGGCGAAAGAGCAGGAAGGGGTCTTCATCGAAACGTTCGCCAAGGATGTAGTGCGTTGCGGCAACGTGCTTGCATGGGTTGGCATAGTCGGGGCAAGAGCAGGTTGTGAGCAGGTCGTTGACCTGGGTGGGAAAGAGGCTAACGCCAGCTGTTGAGAAGGCTTCTTCAATCTGATCGGGCATTTCGCCGGCCAGGAGCTGCGCGGCAAACAAGGCCTGGTCTACCAACACATCCAAAACGCGTTCCCATTGGACATCGGTGAGCGGGGTGACGCTGATGGAAACTTTGTAGGGCGCAGGACGAGAGCCTTGCACGCGGGCAAACACCCCGTGCGAGGTTTCTTCCAGGGAGAGCACTTGCCCGGCACGGGCGTAATATTTGCCGCGCGCCAGGCGGCGGCTATCCATCAGCCGTTCCAGGGCGGCAATCCAGCGGCGTGCCCACCAGTTTTTGGCAAAGTCACCGCGCTGACTGCGGGTTTGAATGCCGCCGCGTGCTTTGCGTGGGCGCATGCCCCAGGCAGTGTTTTCGTTGCGCTTTTCAACCATGCTCACATCCTTTCATGGGGTGCTGCGCAGTTGCACCAGGTCGCGCAGTTCGTCGGTGGAAAGTTCGGTCAGCCATTGTTCGCCGCTGCCAATGATGGATTGGGCGAGGCCTTTCTTGCTTTCGATCAGTTCGTCAATTTTCTCTTCCAGCGTGCCGGCGACGACGAATTTGTGTACTTCGACATTGCGCTGCTGACCAATGCGGAAGGCGCGGTCGGTCGCCTGATCTTCAACCGCCGGGTTCCACCAACGGTCAAAGTGAAAGACGTGACTGGCGCGGGTCAGGTTGAGCCCCAGGCCACCGGCTTTGAGCGAGAGGATGAAGAGTGGCGGGCCGTTCACGTCCTCCTGAAAACGACGCACCATTTCGTCGCGCAGGTGCGGGGGGGTGCCGCCGTGCAGGTATAACACGCTGCTGCCAAGGGCATTGGGCAGGTGTCGGGCGAGCAGGTGGCCCATTTCGGCAAATTGGGTGAAGATGAGGGCGCGTTCGCCGGTGGCAAGCAGTTCTTCCAGCATTTCGATTAGCCGGTTGAGCTTGCCGCTGCGCCCATTGAGGGGGACAGTTTCGCTTTCGTGCAGGTATTGGGCCGGATGGTTGCAGATTTGTTTGAGCTGCATCAGCAGGGTCAGCACCATGCCGCGCCGTTCCATTCCTTCACTGTTGGCAATCTGATCCATGGTGGTTTTGACCACGGCTTGATAGAGGGTGGCCTGTTCTTCACTCAATGTGCAGAATTCTTTGACTTCAATTTTTTCGGGCAGGTCTTGAATGACGCGTGGATCGGTTTTGACGCGCCGCAGGATGAAAGGCGAGACCATTTTGCGCAGGCGCTCTGTGGCTTGGGGGTCGCCAAAGCGCTCGATGGGCAGGCCAAACTCGCGGCGGAAGCTGGCCTGATTGCCCAGGTAGCCAGGGTTGAGGAAGTTCATCAACGACCACAGCTCAGCAAGCCGATTTTCAACCGGCGTGCCGGTGAGGGCAAAGCGGAAGCTGGCGTTGAGCTTGCGGGCGGCTTGGGTTTGTTTGGCTGTTGGGTTTTTGATGTTTTGCGCCTCGTCGAGGATAACGCCATACCAGGCAATGGATTGTAGCAGATCAGCATCCAGGCGCAAGAGCGGGTAGCTGGTCAGCACCAGGTCGGCATGTTGGGCGGCGGCGGCAAATTCGCTGTTGCGCAATCGGTTGGCGCCCTGATGAAGCATCAGCCGCAGACTTGGGGCAAAGCGGGCGGCTTCGCGCTGCCAGTTGGTGACGACCGAGGTGGGGCAAACAAGCAAGGTTGGGCCAGGCAATTGACCGAGCGATTGTTGTTCATGGACGAGGAGCGCCAGGGCCTGGATGGTTTTGCCGAGCCCCATGTCATCGGCCAGGCAGGCGCCCATGTTCCAGCGGCGCAAGAAGGCCAACCACGAAAACCCATAGCGCTGATAGGGGCGTAATTGCCCGTTCAGTCCAGGCGGTTGAGGCAGCTCTTGCAGGCGTTCGGGTTGTGAGAGCCGTTCCAGCCAGTCGGCTACCCACCCTTCGGCGCTGACATCGTCCAGTGGCAAGCCGCCTTGCTCATTTTGACTGTCCAGTGCGAGGCGGGCGGCTTCCAGCAGGTTCATTTCGCCTTTTTGGCGCTGTTTTTCCCAAAAACGAAGTGCGGCTTCAACCTGTTCAATATCCAACTGTACCCATTGACCACGGATTTGTACCAGGGGGGTTTTAAGCGCAGCCAGCGCCTCAAATTCTTGTCGGGTGAGGCGCGTTTCGCCAAGCGAAAGCTGCCACTCATACGCAATCAGGGTGGAAAGCTCTAGCTTGCCAGTTGGGGTCATGGCCTGACTTGGTTTGAGGTGCAGGCGTAGACCCAGGCGGGCATTGCGTTGATTCCACCAGGGCGGGGTGATCAGCCCAAAGCCGGCCTGTTCGAGCAGGGGCGCGGTTTGGCGCAGAAAAGCATAGGCTGTGGTTGTGTCAAGCGAAAGATGGGTGGGGCAGCGCGCTTGCAGACTTTGGCGCAGGGGCGGATAGAGCCGGGCAGCGTAGCCCAGCCCGCCCAACAAGCGCTCTTGGGGGGCTTGAAAGCGTTGGGACAGCTGCTTCAGGTTTTCGCTTTCGTTCCAAATCTCTTCGGCGCGAACGAGCAGGCTTGGGTCCTCTCTGGCCTGGAGCAAGAAGTGTAGTTTCCACTCGCCATCGCTTTCAGCGGGCGGTTCCAGTTGCAGGGCTACGCGCGTGTTCTCATCACCTGCGGCGTGCAAGTAGCGCATCCAGGTTTGCAGGGTGTTGAACAGTTGATTCATCTGAGCCGCTGAGACGTGCGTGACGGTTGGGTCTTCTTGGAAGAGCGCCCAGAGCCAGCGTTCGAGCGGGGTTGTGCCTTCGGCTAACAGACGTTGTGAACGGGTGTTGCCCCAGGAACGCGCCAGGGCGTCACACATGCTGCTGAGGTAGGAATCGAGCAGGGAGCGCGGAGCGGGTGGGGGTGTTTCTGCACGGGCTGTGCTTTCGGCGCGGCAGATGGAGGGCATGGCTGCGGTCAGTTTGGCCAGGCGCGGGCCATCCTGTGGCCCATCCAGAATTGGCTTCCAGCGAGCGTGGTAAAGGTTGCGGTTGGGGTTGACCGGTTGCAGGGTTGGCAGCACTTTTTGAGCGGCCAGCACTTCGAGCACCAGGTTGGAAACGTGACGCCAGTAGCGCGTGTCGCTGCCAAGCAGACAGCCCGGAGCAGGGTTTTCCTCGGGCAGGCTGACCAGGACGGTGAAAGCTTTGCGGGCCGGCAGCCACAAACCATTGACTTGCCAGTTGCTCAGGTGTGGTGGGGCGGGGGGCAGCTCGGGGTTGAGTTGTGGTGAGGGATAGGGGCGATTGCGCGAAGAGGGCAGGCTCAAGAGGACGTGATCGATTCGTGCGTCTTCTAGGGGGGTGCCGCTGCCCAGACGGGCGCGCAGTTCTGCCGGGTCGAGACAGCCCGGATGTGTGGGGGTGCGAGAGCGCCCAGAGCGGGCGTGCTTTTGCACCTCGTTGGTTTCAGCCCAGAAAAGGATGCCGTTCGCCTCACCGGGCTGCCAGTGTGCGTGTAAGACCCATCTTAGCAAGGATGTAAAAATCCCATCTGAAAAATAAAGGTTGGTTTTCTCGAGAGAAAAATTAGAAAACGCAGCCAGGCTGCGCAATTCGCTTATCCAGAAGTAATTCATTATACCGCGAAATCTCGTCCAGGTCTAGTTTGCGAGTGATGGGCCAGCAATTCTCAATATGAAAAACAGGACAAAGAAAAGAGAAGCGAGGAGAAGGCAAATGTGGTAATCTTGTAAGTATGTTAGAAGAATTGAA
>JAIWNK010000056.1 GCA_020216845.1 Anaerolinea sp.
GGTCTTCTCCGGTTTCTAGTGTTTTAGCATACCTATTTTACCGAAGAAGACCTTTCTTTGTCTTTGTCAAGCAAGCTTGTGAATGCCGTGCCGCCCTCCTTGGAGGGGAGGGCGGAGTCAACACGAGAATTTATCGTACCTCTCTTACTTCACAATCATCGGCAAGAACAAACGCCGTTGCGCCGAATTGACCGTAATCGTCACCGTTGCCACTGCCGACTGATTCACCCCATCCGTTGCCCGATAGGTGAAGGGAACCGTGCCCACAAAACCCGCCGGTGGCGTGTAGCTAAAGGAGCCATCGTTCGAAAAAGTCAGGCTGCCTTGCGCCGGTGCATCCACCAACACCGCCGTGATTGCATCTCCGTTCGGGTCACTATCATTGCCCAGCACCCCCGGAACAGCCACGACGAGCGGCGTATCTTGCTGCACCTGATACGCATCATCCAGCGCAACCGGTGCATCGGGCACATCCACCACGGTGACTGTCACCGTTGTCGGGGTAGAATACACGCTGCCATCGTAGACCCGATACGTGAACGTCACTGTGCCGAAATAGTCCGCCGGCGGGGTGTAGGTGAACGAACCATTGGCATTGAGCGTCAGGCTGCCAGTTGTCACATCATCCACCAGTTCAGCTGTCAGGTTCATGCCGTTATCATTGCCCAACACACCGGGGGCAGGCACATCCAACACCGTGTCCTCGTCCATCGTGTAGCTATCCGCCACAGCCAACGGCCCATACGAGCAAGATTGAATGCGGGCATCATCCACAAACCAGCCGGTACTGCCCACGCTGCTATCGCTGCCCAGGCGAATGCGGAATTGTACCGTCTGCCCGGCATAGGAATTGAGGTTAACCACCGTGCGCGACCAATCCATCTGTCCACACCAGCCAGGGTTGCCCCCCAGAGGATTGCCATACCCGCTGTAGATCGTGCCATTGTAGGGCGTTGTCAGCAGTTGCGAAGCCGGCACCTGCGTCCAGGTAGTACCGCCATTGGTCGAAATCTCCAGCACACCGCCATCATAGCAGGTAGAGTTGTTTTCAAAGGCATATTTCTGCCAGAAGGAGAAGGAAAGCGGCTGCTCGCTAGCGGCCGGCAACACAATCGCCGGCGAGACCAGGCGTTGATCAGAAGAAGCGGTTGGGTCTTGGGCAAAGAAGGCATGAGTCGGGCTGTACGCATCCGTCGTCCCCAACGCCCAATGATACGTACCGCTTGAGGCATCCGCCCAACCTGCCACACCGGATTCGAAATCCACATTGTGCAGCACCTGCGGGGTTGCGCCAAACGGACAATCGCCTGCCTGCGTCAGCGTGATGAAGCTGCGCGCCGCGGTGAAAGCCGACGCACCGCACGCGTTATTGGCGGACATACGCCAGTAATAGCGCGTGCTGCCACTCAGCTCACTGCTCAGGGTGTAGCTTGTACCGGTCAGACCACTGACATCCGCCACCAGGTTATTGAACGCCGCGTCGGTTGCAATTTGCAGGCGATAGGTGCCGCCCTGCGTTGCCGCAGTCCAGGTAAAGGTTGGGCGCACCGGCTGATTGGTCGCCCCATCTGCCGGCGTGCTGAGCGAGAAGGTGCCCGGCAGAGCCGTAAACACGCCCAGGCTCAAATTGGCATTGTGCGTCAGGCTGCCCGAAGTGCCAGTGACGGTCAGCGAATACTCGCCCGCTGTTGCCAACGTGCCACTTTCAAACAAAATAGCAGAAGTCGCCGGCGGTGTGATGGGGTTATCCACAAACGTGCCAACCACGCCCGTCGGAACGCCGCTCAAGCTCAGGTTAACCGGATCAGCAAATTCATTGACGCTGCTCACCGTCAACTCGACACCATCCGAATCCGATCCGCACAGCTCAAGCCTGGACGGGGAAACAGCAAGGCGGAAATCGGGATACTTGGGCGCCAAAACGATCGTTGTGCTTGGATCGCCAAACAGGTTGTATTCCTCCCAATAATAGCGTCCGCTGCTAGGGTAGGTTTGCTGCACCGATGCCAAACCGGCATAGAGCATCTCGCTAATGGAAGGGACATAAGTATCCGGGCTCGCATAGAGCGTATCGAACATCGTGCGCTGCAAGCGGTCATCTTCATCCCAATAGCTGTTATCAGACGCGCCAACATACACCAGAGCGCCCTTGTTGGGCTGAATGACCCAGGTATCAGAGAAAGCCTCTGCCGTATTGAAGTCCGCCGTCACACAGGCGTGACCGACCACATAGGCCGAGGGCACACCGGTCAAGTTGCGCACATTCGTCTGTGTGAAAGAGGGACCGGCCCAACTCGTTTGGCTGCCATGCCCAGAATACACAACCATCACACGGTTGTCATTGATCGAATTGGTCACATTGGTTGTGTTGGCGCTATAGGTAATGGCATACAGCTTATCGCCACCCGGTTGCGGGTTGTTCGGGAAGATGCCGCTATAGCCACGCGGTTGCGTATAGGTGTTGATGCAGTAATTGTGCGTACCTTCAGCGGTCTGATAGTTCCCCGAATCATCCGTTGCCAGGAAAGCTGCCTTCTTCACCCATGGCTCAGCACCCGAAGTTTGATGATACCACTGCGCGTTGTTGACCATGTTGGCGAGCTGTGTGGTGTTGCGCACCGGGAAGCGCCCGCGATAAATGTCCGGCACATAGTCCGAGCTACCATCCATCGTCACGTAATAGAGATCGGTCAGGTAGCTGGTCTCGCCCGAAGAGACAAAATTCCAGTTAGGGATCTTATCCGTATCGCCGACGAACAGCACAAAGCTGGGCGGCGTCGCCGAGGCATACTGAGCGGCAATGTAGGCCTTGATCTGATCTTTGGTGCTGCCGGTCGTGGCAGTCGTGACCTTGGAAACCGTGTAGCCCTGCGATTGCTTGAGGGCCACAAAGCTAGCCAGGTCCGCTGTGTCGTAATCCGGATGGGTGATGATCAAATAGTAGATGGGGTCTTTGCTGCCAAACGTGCGTTCACCAGCACCCTGATTGTAGTTGAGAATCTGAGTGGCCAGGGTGTGTTCAAAAGCAGGCGAGGCATAGCGCTGACTCATCTGCGCGGTTTGCGCCAAATTGCTGCCGCTGAGGCGCAGGCGCACCTCGATTTGCGAAGCGAGCCGCAGGCTGCCATCGGCGGCACGGTAAGAGACCGGCGAGAAAGCAATCGTCAGCACCCGATGCCCGCGCACAACCGTCTCTTCCAACACGGTTGCCGCAGCCGGAGAAGCCGCCGCATACCGCGCCGAATCGGGTTTGACGGGCGCCGGCAGCTCACCACATTTCGGCTGAGACGGCTGAATCGGGCACAGCACCCCCGGCAAGCCGAGCGCGTCCAGGCTGGTATCGCGCCCAACGGTGCGGGTCACTTCCAGAGTATAGCTTGCGCCAAATGGAATTTCCACCTGACGGAGGACAACCGGCAAATCGGGCGCACCCACTTCCCCAAGGCGGGCAAACCCTTCACCACCCAGGCGGGTATACGTCTGACCATCGAGGTCAACTTTTTCCACCCGCGCCCCGGGGATGGAAGCCAACAAGATGATCTCGCTGGCTTTGGCGCTCTTGACGGTCACATCCGGCAAACCGACACCCGTTGCATCGCCGAAGGACACCCAATCCTCCGGAACGGGGGCAGAAGCCTGCGCTGCCTGCAAGCCAACATTCCAGGGCAGCAGGCCGAAAACAAACAAGACCATCGCCAAAAGGATCAGGCGACGGAAGGAAAGAGAGAGAGACATGCGTTTGCTCCTTCTGAAAAAAAAGAATGGGATCGAACGAACTCATCCCATTCTAACACAGACTCAGCTCAGCGCCCTAGTACTATCTTTCCATGACAAACTACAAGTTCCCTCTCATCCACCGCTGATAAGCTCTTTCAAGCGGGGATGATTGGCATAATATCCCCAATAGCGCTCAGGCAGCAGCGCCGCAATCCGACACATGATTTCATCGGTTGCAAGCTGCAAACTGCCTTCGCGGTCGTTGCGATCAATCGGCGGCAGTTGGAATGCCGGGCCAAAGCGCACACGAATCTTGGGCCGGCGCAATTTGCGAAGATCCGCCATGGCCGACTCGCTGCCAGCGATGGCAACCGGCACAATCGGCACATTGGCACGCTGCGCCAGCAAGACACTGCCCGGCTTGCCCGGCAACAGCTGCCCCTGATCGCTGCGCGTGCCTTCGGGGGCAATGCCCAGGGCGCGGCCCTGTTTCAACACCTCCAAAGCCTGTCGGAACGCCGCAAAATCGGCCCGATCGCGATCAATCCAAATGCCCCCGGCGGTGCGTGTAAACCAATTGAAGAACGAATAGCGCTGATACTTGTCGGCCACCAGGGCGGTGATGTCGGGGCGCACCGGATTGGCAAACAAAACGGGCGTATCTACCCGGCTCATGTGATTGGTAACAATGAGGATGCCGCCCTGTGGCGGGACATGTTCCGTGCCCAAAAACTGGGTATCAGTCAATGTGCGCAGCAAAAAGCACACAATCTTACGCAAAGTTTCTCGTTTCATGCCTCAATCTTCTTCGGGTGTGCAGCCGATTCACGGCGTGCCTTGATGACCTCAACTACCGCCGGAATGACCGAAATGATGATGATCGCAATCACAATCAGCGAAAAGTTCTCGCGCACGAATGGCAAATTGCCAAAGAAGTAGCCACCAAACGTAAACAGCGCCGTCCAGGTCAGGCCGCCAACCACATTATAGGTAATGAAATAGCCATAGCGCATTCGGCCAATGCCCGCCACAAACGGTGCAAAGGTGCGGATGATGGGAATGAAACGGGCCAGGAAAATCGTCTTGCCGCCATGTTTTTCATAAAACTTTTGGGTGCGCTCCAAATATTCGCGTTTGAGCCAACGGACATTTTCACGGAAGACGCGCGGCCCGACAAAATGCCCGATCCAGTAATTGGCCGTATCGCCCAAAATTGCGGCCAGTGCCATCAACGCCCACAGCCAAACGACCTTGAATGAGCCCAAAGCCGCAATCGAACCGGCAGCAAACAGCAACGAATCACCGGGCAAGAAGGGCATCACCACCACGCCCGTCTCAATGAAAACGACTGCAAAAAGCAAGGCGTAGCTCCACATGCCCATGCTGCGCACAATCGCATCAAGGTGCCGATCCATGTGCAGCACAAAATCTACAAACCAGCGAAACAACTCACTTATCCAATCCATCAGAAGGTTCCTCTCCTTGATCGGGGGGAAAATTTACAGGCTGCTCCAATGCAACGGCCTGAACCGTTGCCGCGGTCGTCAGCCCCAAATCCTGCCTATCGGGGCGCGCCCAATACGCAGTCACAAACAAGACCAACAAAATCAGCCCGGCCAGCAAGCCCATGGCCAACGGAGCGAAATGGCCCAGGCGTTGAAAGCTCAAATCGTTCGTCAGCGGTGCCAAACCCTGCGCAACGCCAAACAAATTCCAAAAGCCATGCAGCACAACCGCCGTCAAATAGGCGCCCAACAAAGCCAAGGGACGGCGCTTGCGAAAAGCGGTTGCAATGCCAAAGCCCACCAGGCCAGCAGTCGCCACATGCAACAACGAAGTGCCCGCACGGCCAAAAGCTGTGCCCACCCAATCGCTACCACTTGCTGCCACTGCCAACGCATTCAGGTTCTCCGTTGCAGCAAAAAATGCTCCGCCGATCATGCCAAACAAAAACCCCTCGCGCGGGCTCACGCGACCCGCCAAAAGCCACACCGCCAAAGGCTTAATCAGCTCCTCAATCAACGGAGTGATGACCGAGAGAAAAATCAACACCCCCGCCAACACACCGGGCTGCTCAAACACAGTGGCAACAAAACTTTCTGCCAGATCGGGGTTCGTTTGCACCAAATCCGCCTGTCGGGCCAGCTCCTGAAGCAAAGCCATAAACTGCGCATCGTTCGCGCTGCGCACGCCCAAGGCAATCACAATCGTCACGATCACAACGGCTTCCAACAAAAAAGACAACGGCATGACGCCGATCATCGTGGTCAGCACAGCTGACCAGGGGCGCAAGCCGCCCGGCTGAGCGCGCCCCGAGGCAACGCCATAGGCATAGAGCGGCGGAAAAACAGCCGCGCCAAACACAAACAAACCACCCAGGAACGTCTGCCCTGCCAAAGCGCCCAAAAACAGGCACAGCACCCAACCCAGAAAAGCCCCCAGGTTGAACAGCGGGCGAACCGGCAAAGGCAGCTGCCACTCAGGGTAACCGTTCAACCGGCGATAGGCAAGCACCCCCGCCGGCATCATCAGCACCGCCCCGGTAAACAACCCCAGCGACAAAGACGCATACAACGTCGCATCGCCACCGGTCAGGCTAACCAGCCATACAATGGCCATCATCAGTGCGGCAAGGACGCCGAGCCCGGCGCCTGCCGCACTGAGAATGAAAACAACCCAAAGCAACCAACGGTTTTGCGTCAAAGGAAATCCGTTATTTCTTTTCTGAAATCGTCACGCGCAAAATCTTATCGCCAGCGGGCAAATCGCCACCCTGACTTGGATCGCGCTGCGTCAGGCTTTTGACCACATCCATTCCCTCGACCACACGGCCAAAGATGGTGTAGCGTCCATCCAAATTGGGCTGTGCAGCCAGCGTGATGAAGAACTGACTGCCATTGGTGTTGGCACCCGAATTGGCCATGCCAACCCAGCCTTCCCCATCAAACTTCAGGTCGCTAATTTCATCTTTGATGGCATAGCCTGGTCCACCCACACCCGTGCCGGTTGGGTCACCCGTCTGCGCCACAAAATCGGGCAGCACACGGTGGAAAATAACGCCATCAAACCAGCCCTCTTTGGCCAGGAAGATGAAGCTATTCACCGTCACCGGCGCCTTATCGGCCAGCAGGTCAATCACAATCTTGCCCTTTTCCGTTTCAAGCGTCGCCTGATATTTCTTGGTTGGGTCAATCGTCATCTGCGGGCAGGTGTCATACGTACGCGCCTTGAGCAGGTGCAACTGCCAGATGATATCCATCACCTGATAACTGGCCGGGATCTGATCGTTTTGATCAAAGACAAGCTGCCCATCCAAAAACACAAAAATCGTCGGCGTGCCGCCCAGGCCAATCGTCTGAGCATCTGTCCCCGCCTTTTGCACCTTGGCCACAATGGCATCGCTCTTCAAATCTTTCATAAAGCGATCCACGTCCAGGCCCTTGATGCTGGCCGCATTGGTCTTCAGCCAGTTTTCGAAATCGGCCACCGAGAGCTTCGTCCAGGTCTGCCAGTTCTCATAATTGAACAGCAAGTCCTTCATCTCCCAGAACTTGCCCTGCAAGCCAGCCGCCTCACTGGCCTGTGCCGAGAGGTTGGCCTTGTCGTGAATGCTGGTCAACGGGAAGTGACGATAGACCAACAACACATCTTGCGGATGTTCACTTTGGAATTTCAACAAATCGGGGGCAGTTTGGGCACAGTAAGGGCATTGAAAATCGCTATATTCAACGATGACCATGCGCGCCTTGGCCGGGCCAAGCGCCCAATCGTCCTTGCCAACATTCGGCACACTGACTGTCAGCGGGTCTTTGGGATCTGGCAACAACTGAAAAGGCCGACAATCTTCCGTCCCTGTCGTTTGTGCCGGATTGTTACTGCCCTGCGTGGGGGCCACAGTCGGCACAGCGGTTGGCACAGCGGTTGGCTCAGGCGTCGCCTGACTGCACGCCGCAAGGCTGACCAAAACGAATAGCAACACAACATAAAGCAACTTACGCATACGAACTACCTTTCTTGGTTCAAAAAACGCATCTCAAACCAGCGTTGAAGATGCACGAAGGATATCCAGGACTACCTGGCGTAAGGCAGATTGTACCACGTCTAATGACTGACTGGCGTCAAGAATCTTCCAACGCTGCGGCTGTTCAGCAGCCAATTCCAAATAGCCCTGCCGAACGCGCTGATGAAAAGCCAGCGCATAGGCATCCAATCGGTTCCACTCCCCGCATTGCGTCTTGCGGCGCAAGCCAACCCCCGCATCCAAATCGAGCAAGATGGTGCAATCGGGGCAAAGCCCGCCGGTCGCAAAGCGCAGCAAGGTGCGCAACTCCTCCAAAGACACACCATGCCCATAGCCCTGATAAGCCAGCGTCGAATCAGCATAGCGATCGCTCAGCACCACCATGCCTTTCGCCAGGGCAGGACGAATGACTTCTTCGACCAATTGCGCCCGCGCTGCCAGAAAAAGCAACGTTTCGGTGCGCGGCTGCATGGCCGTGTTTTCTAAATTGGTGAGGATGGCGCGCACCTGATTGCCGATGGCCGTCCCGCCCGGCTCGCGCGTCGTCAGCACAGCATAGCCCTGTTGACGCAGAAATTCCGCCAACAAGGGGATATGCGTGGTCTTGCCACTACCTTCAGGGCCTTCCAGGGTGATGAACATCGGCGTCACTCTCGAAAAATGCGCACGCGCCGATTGGGTTCTTTGCCATAAGAGTGCGAGGTGAGCTGCGCCTGCCGGGCCAATTCATGCTGCATCCGCCGCACTGCGGCAGAAGCCGGCGGCAGGTCTACCCAACGCAAACCGTTCAACACCGCCTGAATGGCAGAAGCCGTCTGTGCCGAAACGATCTCCCACTCCAGCTGATCAACCGGCTGACTGTTGAGGTCGAAAATTTCGGCCAACGACTGCTCTAACTGACTGACCGTGTTGGAGCGCAAGACGTAGATGGGCAGGCTGCGCTCTTCCGCCTCGACAATCGTCTGTTCACGAGCGCGATAGTAAGTGCGCAGGGTCAGCAAAGCATCGGCCTCAGCAAGCTCACGCACGACCATCACCGGCACGCCCAGGTGCTTGGCCGCCTGCAACAGACGGTTGCGCGCCACACCATAGGGCAAGATGCGCAACAATTTCGCCGGGGTCTGCTCGGCAAAATCGGCTTTGGGCTCATCCGCCGCAGGGTCAAAAGCGGGGGGCTCGCTGCGCTGCGTGGGCCGCGAGCGCTGCATCGGCATGGAAGACATGCCCTCGCTGCGACGTGCCCCAGCGTTGGCGTTGCGCCCCGGCATGGGTTGCGGCGGCGGTTTTTCGATGTGAATCTGCCCATCCGCATCGCGGTAACGAATTTCGGGCTGCATGGGGTAGCCACGCACAAGCGCATCTACCGCTGCGGCCACATCCACGTGCACGGCCAAACGGTCGCGCTCTTGAATTTCGACCAAGACATCAAAGGTCGGCGGGGCGCGACGTTCGAGCACCGTCTTTTGTGTGCCGCGCCGGCGCGCTTCTTCATCTGAGAGCGTGACCGACTCAATTCCACCGACCAGGTCTGATAGAGTGGGGTTGAGCAACAGGTTTTCCAACGTGCGGCCATGCGCAGTTGCCACAAGCTGCACCCCGCGCTCGGCAATGGTGCGCGCCGCTTCTGCTTCCAACTCGCGGCCAATTTCATCAATCACAATCACTTCCGGGTTATGATTCTCAACCGCCTCAATCATCACCTCGTGCTGCAAGGAAGGCGTTGCCACCTGCATACGCCGGGCGTTGCCGACTGCCGGATGCGGCACATCCCCATCGCCGCCAATTTCGTTCGACGTATCCACGATAATGGTGCGCTTGCTTTCGCCCAAAATGCGCGCCGCCTCACGCAACATGGTTGTCTTGCCAATGCCCGGTTTGCCAAGCAGCAAAATGCTGCGTCCCGATTCGATCAGGTCTTGCAAAATATCAATCGTACCATAGACAGCACGCCCCACCCGACAGGTAAGGCCAACGATATGCCCGCGTCGGTTGCGAATGGCCGAAATGCGGTGCAGCGTGCGTTCCATGCCGGCGCGATTATCGGTGTCAAAATCGCCAATGCCGGATACCACGTAGTCAATATCGGCGCGGGTCACTTCCGTTTGGCTCAACACCACCTCGCGGTTGACAAAGCGCGCCTTGGGCAGGCGGCCAAGATCCAGCACAATCTCAATCAGATTGTCGCTGTCATCAGCGGCACGCACTGCCTCGACCACCGCCGGAGGCAAAACGCCCAACAACAAATCCAAATCATCCGTAATT
>JAIWNK010000057.1 GCA_020216845.1 Anaerolinea sp.
CTTCGTTGTGTCATCCAATCGTTCCATTTTTGGTTGAAGAACGCGCTTCCAGGTTGCGCGTCCAGGCATGTTCTAACACCGCCTGCGACGCGGTCACTTCGGCGCGTTGCAAACGCGCAAGATGTTTCACCATCAGCGCCTGACGGGGAGCTACGCCGCCCTGAAAACCGGCCAACACCGGCTCTAACCAGGCCTGATAGGAACGCATCGTTAAGTAAATTGGGCGATTACGCCCGCGCGACTGCCCCCACAGCAGGTCGCGTAACAGCTCTTCCACATTCTCCACATCCGGGTGAATGATGGGAATGAGGTAAACGCCTTGTGCGCCACTGAGGACGCTGACATAAGCCAACAGCTCATCACCGCGGCAATGCACCAGCCCCTGCCCGGGGCGCAGCAAAAACGTTTCGGCAGCCAGTGCCAGGGGCGGCAGCAAAAGCTGACACAGAGACCGCACTGCGCCCTCGTCCACTGAGCGCATGGGCCGCCAAAGGTTGCTCGCTTCTGGGCGCTCGCCGGAGGGGGAAAACGACCAAACCCGTTGCCAGGCATAGACAACGAACCCTGTGCGCCGCAGCCCCTCAAAGGCCGCGCTGCGCTCATCCACCTCAGCCACCACGCGCAAAGCGCCCCGCTCACCGGCCACGCGCGCCAGCCACTCTAACAACGCCATCAGCGCAGGCATTTGCAAGCCCTGTTTGGGCAGCAAGAAAGCCAGGCGCGCCGCCGGTTGCCCTAGCACATGGCGCATTTGCCCAATCAGCAAGGGGCGTGCCAACGCCACCCCGGTCACCGCATCATCCGCCAGGCGCGTGCGCAGCACCTCGGCAAACGCCGCCGGGCTGCCCTGTGCACACTCCAAGGCTGAATCCAGACAGAGCGACTGCTTGCGGTAGCGGTACAGCGCCAAAAGATCGCGCGGCAGGAAGGGACGAACGTCTATTGCGCCAGCTCCATGAAAAAGCGATGGAAACGGTCGTCGCGCGTCAGCTCAGGATGAAACGAGGTTGCCAGCCAGCGCCCCTGTTGCGCCGCCACAATGCGCCCGTCCGGCAGGGTTGCCATCACCCGCGCACTGCCCGAGACTGACTCGATCAGCGGGGCGCGGATGAAAACAGCATGGAAGGGCGGCTCGCCCAACTCGGGCACGTTCAGGTCCACCTCAAAGCTATCCACCTGACGGCCAAAGGCGTTGCGCGCCACCTGAATATCCATCAGCCCCAACAAAGGTTGAGGACGATGCACATCCTTGGAGAGGAAAATGGCCCCGGCACAGGTGCCCCACAGGGCATGTTGCTGACCAAAGGCACGCAGCGGCTCTAGCAAGTTGAACGCCACAGCCAGCTTGCCAATGGTGGTCGATTCGCCGCCCGGCAGAATCAACCCACTGAGCCCGTCCAAATCTTTGGGCAGGCGCACCTGCACCACCTCAGCACCGAGCCCCTCCAAAACGGCCTGATGCTCGGCAAATGCGCCTTGCAAAGCCAATACGCCAATCTTCATCTTCTGCTACCAACCTCTGCCAGCAATTCGTTCCGCATCGGGGATGCTGGTAATCTGCCGCCCGACCATCGGTTCACCCAGGTTGCGGCTGACCTCGGCCAAAATCGCCGGGTCTTGATAATGGGTGACGGCTTTGACGATTGCCGCTGCCCGGCGAGCCGGGTCGCCCGATTTGAAGATACCCGAGCCAACAAACACGCCATCCACGCCCAACTGCATCATCAGCGCGGCATCGGCCGGGGTGGCAATGCCACCGGCAGCGAAATTAACCACCGGCAAGCGCCCCAATTGGCGGGTTTCGACGACCAATTCATACGGTGCGCCAATCTCTTTGGCAAACGCCATCAGCTCTTCTTCGGGCATGGTTTGCAGGCGGCGAATCTCGCCCAACACGCTGCGAGCATGACGCACAGCCTCGACGACATCCCCCGTGCCGGCCTCGCCCTTGGTGCGAATCATTGCCGCACCCTCGCCAATGCGCCGCAAGGCCTCACCCAGGTTGCGCGCCCCACACACGAACGGCACCTTGAAATTGTGTTTGTAAATGTGATGCGCCTCATCTGCCGGGGTGAGCACTTCGGACTCATCAATGTAATCCACGCCAATTGCTTCCAGAATCTGCGCCTCAACAAAATGGCCAATGCGGCACTTCGCCATCACGGGGATGGTGACCGCATCCATAATCTTGAGGATCAGTTCCGGGTCACTCATGCGCGCCACGCCGCCATTGGCGCGGATATCCGCCGGAACACGTTCCAATGCCATCACCGCACAAGCACCCGCTTCCTCGGCGATCCTGGCATGTTCAGGCGTCACCACATCCATAATCACGCCGCCCTTCAGCATTTGCGCCAGCCCTTTTTTGACTGCGAAAGAACCTACCTGTTGTTCCATTTTCGTACTCCTTTATTGTTCTATGATGACGAATCGCCTCTTTTGAAAGGCGCAATGATTCACGATGATTCTACCACGCAGCAAGCAATTTTTCGACCCGTTGAATCAAGTTTAGGAAAGATGATAGCGAGACAGCAAACAAATATCACCCCCAACCACGAAATACACGGAAAAGAAACGTGGTTCAAATCAATTATAGAACCCACAAGCTTCAACACCATCTTGGAACGCCCCCGCAAAAATGATACAATCTTCTTACATTCAACATTCACCCTTAAGGAGAAACCATCATGGACTATCGTCACCTTGGCCGTTCAGGCATTCGCGTCAGTGTTCTCTCTCTCGGCTCGTGGGTCACCTTTCACACCCAGGTAGATGTAGATGCAGCTGTTGAAATGTTGGCCGCTGCTTACGATGCGGGAGTCAACTTCTTCGACAATGCCGAGGTCTACGCCGGCGGAAAATCGGAAGAAGTGATGGGCGCAGCGCTCAAAAAGCTTGGCTGGCGCCGCTCTAGCTACCTGGTCTCGACCAAATTCTTTTGGGGCCTCAACCGCGGCGTGAATGAACGCAACACGCTCAACCGCAAGCGACTGATCGAAGCCATGAACGGCTCCCTGCAACGCTTTGGCCTGGACTATGTAGACCTGGTCTTCTGTCACCGTCCCGACCCAACCACGCCCATCGAAGAAACCGTTTGGGCAATGCACAACCTGATCGAGTGGGGCAAGGCGCTCTATTGGGGCACCTCCGAGTGGTCCGCGGCGGAGATTGTCGCCGCCATCGAAATTGCCGAACGCCATCACCTACACAAACCGGTCATGGAACAACCGCAATATAACCTGCTCTGGCGGCAACGCTTCGAAGTCGAGTATGCGCGCCTGTTCCGCGACTATGGCTACGGCAGCACCATCTGGAGCCCGCTCGCTTCCGGGCTGCTAACCGGCAAGTACAACAACGGCATTCCCGCCGATTCGCGCGGCGCACTGCCCGGTTACGAATGGCTGCGCGACATGCTGACCAACCCCAAAGCGCTTGAAAAAGTGCGCGCCCTGCAAACCGTGGCCGATGACCTGGGCATCAGCCTGGCAAAGATGTCGCTGGCCTGGTGCGTCAAGAACCCCAACGTCAGCACGGTCATCACCGGGGCAAGCCGCATCTCGCAGTTGCAAGAAAACCTGAGCGCCCTAGACGTGGTGGATAAACTGACCCCCGATGTGTTGGCCCGCATTGATGAAATCGTTGGCAAGCCAGGCCAACCCCAAGAAGACTAGCTCAGGAGAAATGGCGTGTTTCGCGTACGCCACACAGCGCTGCTGATCCTTATCCTATCCCTGTTGCTGACGAGCTGCAAACAGGCGGGGCAACTGTTGCCCTTGCAACCCAGCAACACCCCGCCCATGAGCGTCTTCACGCCACAACCGACCGACCATTCGGTTGTCACCGCACCGCCGCCCACCCTGCCCCCGCCCGTCATCTGGAGCGAAACGCCCAGCAACACCCCATTGCCCACCCCGCCGCCCGATGGGCTCTACAGCGGCCCGGTAGGGGTGCGCACCGGTGAGCAAGCCGACCCGCAAAACTGGCAAAGCTGGCCTGTGCTGCCGGTCTTCAGCCAACGCGCCCAGCAGATTTATGATTGGGGCCTTGCTCATGGACGGGATCCGGCGCGCTTCTCCAAAATTGGCGATTGTCAAAGCATTCCGCAATACTTCATTGGCTGCTTTGATGACCCCGGCGAATATGACCTGGGCCCTTATGAGCAGCTCTTGCCGACCATCGAACACTTCGCTGGCAGTTGGGATCGGCGCAGCAAGGCCGTGCGCACCGGCTTCAACGTTGCTTCCGTCTTGACCGAAATCAACTCCGATCCAGAGGAATGCTTGCCGGGCGAAATCCCGCTCATCTGCGAATTTCGCCTGCACAACCCCAGCTTTGCCATCATCAGCATGGAAACCTGGACAGCAGACCGCCCTACCGACACCTATCAAGACTACTTACGTTCCATTGTCGAAATCTGCATTGCCAATGGCGTGCTGCCAATCGTCTCCACCAAGGCCGATAACCTGGAAGGCGATCACTCCATCAACCGCATGGTCGCGCAGGTTGCTGCCGACTATGATATTCCCCTATGGAACTGGTGGGCAGTTGCCAACGCTCTGCCCAACAATGGCTTGTTGGAGGATGGTTTTCACCTGACCAATGGCCCGAACAATTTTGGCAATGCCAGCGCCATGGAAAACGCCTGGCCGAATCGCAACCTTTCGGCGTTAGAGCTTGTCGCTTCTGTTTGGTATACCCTGGGGCAGCACTAAGCTGCCCCAGGTCGTCATTTGCTCAGCAAACCCTAGCGCAAGCGAGCGCGCGCATCCAGGGCAAAGGCGCCCTGCTGTGTGGAAAGCACGCGCAGGGGGTTAATTTCAATCTCCAACACGTGCGGATAATCAAGCGCCAATTGCGCCAGGCGCAACAACACCTGCAAAACAGCCTGACGGTCTGCCGGGGCGAGGTTGCGAAAGCCCTTTAACTTACGCCCGGCCCAGGTCTTTTCGAGCATTTGCTCAGCCTCTGCCATCGTCAACGGTGCCAGGCCAAAGGCAACATCTTTCAGTCCTTCAACTTCTACGCCGCCAGAGCCAAACATGACCAACGGGCCAAACTGCGGGTCTTGCACCACGCCGACAATCACTTCTTGGCCGTTGGGCACCATGCGCTGCAAGTGTACCCCTTCCAAACGAGCCTCAGGGCGCGCCGCACGGGCACGTTGCATCACCGTCTCAAAGCCGGCACGCACAGCTGCGGCGTCGCGCAGGTTGAGCAACACCCCGCCCACATCCGATTTGTGTGAAATATCGGGCGAAGCCAGCTTCAGCACCAGGGGGTAGCCCATCTCTTGCGCCAGGGCAGCTGCTGCCTCGGGGCTGTTTGCCAGGCGCGGGCGCACCGTGGGAATGCCATAGGCTTCCAGCAGGGCATTGGCGGCTTCGGGTTCCATCCAGGCCCCACCGCCCGCCTGACCCGCAAGTGCAGCCTGCGCTGCGGCACGATCGCAGCCACTCAGGGTTGGCACAACCGGCGCCGGACGGTTGCGAATTTCGGCATAGCGGGCCAATGCTCCCATGGCCGAAGCCGCCCATTCCGGAAAACGATATTCCACAACCTGCGCGGCGCGCGCAAACGCCACCCCTTCTTGAATCAGCTGTTCGCCCATCAGCGTCAAGATGACCGGCTTGTCGCTGACTTGAATCAACGGAATGAGCCCCTTGACAACCGCACCCGCCGAAGAGGCCGGAGGCGGCGGCGTGATCACAATCACCCCATCCACGCCCACATCCGCTAACAGAATCTCCAAACAAGCCGCGTATTGCTCAGGCGTAGCCGAAGCGAGCATATCCACCGGGTTGTGCAAACTGGCCGCCGGCGGCAACACCTTTGCCAGGGCCGCATGAGTATCCTCACTCAAATCCGCCAGGCGCAAGCCATTCAGCTCCAGCGCATCCGAGGCGGTCACGCCCGGCCCACCGGCATTGGTCAGCACCGCAATGCGCCGCCCGCGCGGCAGCGGACACCAGGCCAAAGCCCGCGCCCATTGGAACATCTCCTCGCTGGTGTTGGCCCGCAACACACCGGCCTTTTCAAATGCTGCATCAAAGGCGGCTTCTTGCCCGGCCAACGCACCGGTGTGCGAAGCAGCTGCGCGCTGCCCGGCTGCAAACCGCCCCACCTTGAGGGCAATGATTGGCTTGTGTGGCGTGATGCGCGCCGCCTGCTCGGTGAAACGCCGTCCATTGCTAATGCCTTCCAAATATAGCGTCAGCACGCGGGTAAAGCGATCCTCGGCCACCGGGCCAAGCACATCCGTTTCGTTCACATCTGCCTGATTGCCCAGACTAATCAGGTGCGAAAAACCAAATCCCTGCCCGCGCACCCAGTCAATCACCGCCGCGCAAATGGCCCCCGAATGCGAAATGAACGCCACCTCACCCGGTGGGGGCGGCGGCGGCTGCAAAAACGTCGTGTCAATCGGCAAATGCGTGTTGACCAGGCCGATGCAATTGGGGCCAATCAGACGAATGCCATAGTGCCGGGCAATCTCCAGACATTGCGCTTCCAACGCTGCGCCCTCTGCGCCCGTCTCACGAAAGCCGCCCGAGGCAATGATCGCCGCCGGAATGCGCCGCTCTCCACAGGCGCGCAGCGAATCGGGGACAAACTGCGGCGGAACAAGCAACACCGCCAGGTCTACCGGATCCGGCAGCTCGGCAATTTGGCGGTAGATGGGGCGCCCAAGCAGCTCACCGCCGCGCGGGTTGACGAAATGCACCGCGCCCGAATAGCCGCTCTGCACCAGGTTACGCGCCAGGCCATAGCCCAGCTTGGTCGGCTCGCGCGAGGCGCCAACGACCACAACCCCGCGCGGTGAAAAGAAAGGAGAAAGGGAAGAATTTTCTGCGCTCATGCAATGATTATAGCATGAGTTGAATCGCAAAAATGAAGCCCAAGGTGCTGCAATTGCTACACCTTGGGCCAGGCAGGGTTGCTTTGATCGGGTTGTGCGCTAGGAGCGATCTTGAATCGGCGGGTTGGTATGCTCTCCTTCAAGCGGCATCACGACCCACAGAATCAAGTAAATCAGCAGACCGTGCCCACCGAACAGCAGCATCAACACAAAAATCAATCGCACCAGGGTGGGGTCAAGCACAAAATAATTGGCCAGCCCGGCGCACACACCGCCAATCATTTGGTCGTTTCGACTACGCATCAGACGTTGAGTTTGCATTTGTCAATCTCCTTTTCACCTTCATCTACGCAAAGTCAATCAACAGGTTGCACATGCGCTATAATTACAAAAAAGATTCAACCGAGGAAAACCGCCATGAAATCCTACCGCTTATGGATTTGGGTATTTGTCGTTGCCTTGTTGGCAGGGTGCACCAACACCCCCACACTGGACATCAATTCGCTGCAAACCGCAGCTGCTCAAACAGCCATCGTAATTGCCACGCAAGCGCAATTTGAAACACAGGTAGCCGGCCTGACGCAAGCCACGCCGACCAGTGCTCCCATCAGCACAACGCCGCAAATCACTGTGCTGGCCCCGCCCACCGCAGTGTTGCCCTCACCCGCCGTCTCCACCCCGGTCACGCCCAGCGCCACTGCCCCAGCAGAGCCACGCCCCGGCGGCGACTACGCCGCGCCGCGCCTGACCGCTCCCCCCAAGCTCGATGGCGTATGGGACGAATGGGAAACCCCAGCATTTGCCATCCGCTCTCTGGTCTATAACCGCACTGCCAGCACCTGGGAAGGCGACAATGACCTCGAAGGCTCGTTCCGCATTGGCTGGGATGCAACCAACCTTTACCTGGCCGTCAAAGCCAATGATGATATCTTTTCACAAAAAGCGACCGGCAAAGACCTGTTCAAGGGCGATAGCATCGAACTGCTGCTGGATACCGACCTGAACGGCGACTATAGCGTTCCCCTGCTCAACAGCGACGATTATCAGTTGGGCATGTCGCCGGGCGTGCTGCCAGCCGGGACGGGACGCGAGGCCTATTTGTGGTATCCGCAAAACGTGGCCGGCACGCGCACACAGGTGACGCTTGCCTCCGTGGGCGGCGATGGCGCCTGGCGCATTGAAGCTGCCATCCCCTGGAGTGTGTTCGGCATCACCCCCAGCGCGGGGATGAAGTTCGGCTTTGCCGTCTCCATTTCCGATTGCGATGACCGCGACGCCGCCTGTCAGGATAGCATGGTCTCCACCGCCCCCAAGCGCAATTTCAGCAACCCCACCACCTGGGGCACGCTGACCTTGCAACCTTAGGGCGCATCACGGAATAGATTGCTCACTTCAACCGGATGCGCCCGCTGCGATTGGCGAACTTCTCAGCATACATCCGTTCATCAGCCGCGGCCAACACAGCCGGCAGCAACTCGGGGGCTTCGGCGGTTGCCACACCAAAGGAAAGCCGCACCACCCGCTCTGGATATTGCTGATTGTGCATCTCAATCGCCCGGTGCAGACGATTGTTCAACTCATCGGCCATTTGTCGGTTGGTGCAAGGTAGCAAAACGGCAAATTCATCACCGCCAATGCGCGCCAGCACATCTTGCTGCCGGAACAGCCGCACCAGCAAGCGCGCCGTGCGCTGCAACAATTCATCCCCGGCGCTATGACCGTGCTGATCATTGACCCGTTTCAGCTCATCCAGGTCCATCATCACCACGCTAAGCGGAAAAGACTCGGCAGAGCGCTGCAAACGAGCCAACGCGGCCTCAAAAAAGGTGCGGTTATACAAGCCGGTCAGTGCATCATGTGTGCTGATATATTCCAGCCGTTGCTCCGCCTCATGACGCTCGGTAATGTCACGGCTGATGAACAACAATTCGTGCGGCACCTCGCGCACATCGTGTAACACCTCCCCCTTCGCTTCCAGGTAAAACTCACCTCCATCTTCCCGCCGGGCGACATACACGCCAACTTTGCGTTGGCCCTCCGTCAGCAAATGCTGCAAATCTTGTGCGGCACGCGGGCGATCTTGCTCAGCGATCCATTCCAACAAATTACGTCCCTCTGCATTGCGAGAATCTTGTAAGCCAAACAACATCAACCCCGCCGGCGAGACGAATTTCACCCCGCCGGACAGATCCGTCAAAATAATTGCCTCCGGCAAAGCATTGACCAACGTGCGATAACGCTCCTCGCTGGCTTGCAAAAATTGTTCAGCTCGCTTTCGTTCGGTAATATCATAGGCAGTGACCAACCCGGCCGGTTGCCCATCAAAAACCGTCAGAGCCGCCGAAACATCCACCCAGCGCGTTTCCCCCGCACGATTGAGAAAGCGAACTTCATAGCGAGAGGGTGCGTCCTCACCGCGAAAACGAGCTGCCGCATATTGAAGTACTCGAGGGCGATCTTCCGGGTGCAAAATCGTCGTAAAATCATCGTCCAATTCGGCAAAGGCATAGCCGGTCAACTGCTCAAACATTCGGTTGACAAACAGCGCCTTGCGCCCGCGGTAGATCAGCAGCGCAGCTGCAGTTGTTTCCACCAGAGTGCGCAAGGTCGTTTCTTTGCGTTGCAAAACAATCTCTGCGCGTTTGCGCTCGGTCACATCCTCAACAAAAACAAAGAAGCCGGCCACAGCGCCATTCTCAGCCTGCTCTGGCACATAGCGCTGACGCAAGACGAACAATTGCTCGCCGCGCCGCAACACCTGCTCAAATTGTTGCGGTTGCCCCTGCAAGACCTTCTCAATAAACGGGGCACATTGGGCAAAAGCCACATGCCCAAGCACGCGCCGCATGGGCAAGCCCTGAATCTGTGCCGCGGAGAAACCCCAAAAGCGGGCATAGAGCGGATTGACCGAACGATACGTCTGATCCACACTCAACGAAGCCGCCTGCATGGGCAATGCATTGACCAGCAAATGCAGCTGACGACGGTGTTCTTCCAACAACCGTTGCGCCCGCCGTCGGGCACTGACATCGCGCACAACCGCAAGCGCCAATGCTTCGCCGACATTCGACCAGGCACTCAGCGTCACTTCGCAATCCAACATCTGACCATCAGGGCGCAAACAGCGCCAGGCAAAATGCGATG
>JAIWNK010000058.1 GCA_020216845.1 Anaerolinea sp.
TCTCACCGTTCTGCACCATTGTCAGCGCAAGCGACCATTGCTCCGCCGACATTTCCCCATCCGCCTGACGCAGCGGCAAAAAATGCACCGGGCTGCGCCCAACGATCTGCGTTGCCTCCACACCCAAAAGCTGCCCCGCCTGTGCATTGCAGGCCACAAACACATCTTTCTTTAGCAGAAACAACGCATTCGGCAACCGCTCAAACAGCGCTTGTCGCTCCTCTTCCAAGCCCGATAGGCGCGCCTGCAATTCAGCAAGCTGTTGCTCTAATGCAGCAATTCGTTCTTGCTCAAATGACTTTTTCATACGCTGGACGGGTGGCATAAATCCAACGCCGAATCAAATCCACGCGGAAGCGATACAAGTTGCTCCGTGGATCTGCTCGTCCAACAATATCGCGCGCTTCCAACGCGGCAAGCGCTTGCTGTAATTCCATCAAGGGCACGGGACGGCCGCGCTTTTCAAGGTGTGCAAGCAAATCCTCAGGCATCACCTTCTCGCCCACCTCCAACAACTCGGCCAGCGCCAACAGGGTCAACCGTTGTGTCGTTCCCGATTCAGCCCAAATGTACTTGAAGTGTGCCTCACCCCGTTCAACAATGCGATCCAAGACCGCATCAACATCCGTCACCGTGATGTAGCTACGGCGCGTTTCGTTGTGATAGGTCACAAGCTCATGACAGACAACCTGCGTGAAGTAGGGGTGACCACTTGCCACCTGATAGATGCGTTCAATGGCCAGGGGATCGTATTCCATGCCAAACGGGCGCACCGGCTCGCATACCAGGCGGGTCACATCGCCAAAATCAAGGAACGTGATGCGTTTGTAAGCCGCAATGTTGAACAAAATTGACCAATACTCCGACGCCAATTCCTCCAATTTGTGCGTGCCAGCAAAGACAAAGTCCACCTTGCGCTCATGCTGCATCAGGTTGCGCAAATAGGGGAAAATATCGGCACTTAACTTGCCATCTTCAACCCGTTTTTGCAGCTCTTCAAATTCATCGAACATCAACAACAGGTTTTTCTCGCCCAACAACGGGTAAAGGCTGCGCAAAAACCGACTGCGGAAATAAAATTCGGGCGATTCCTCAAATTCCTGCCGCGGCGGCAATTCCGCATTGATGTCATGATTCTCCAAGGCGTAGACGATGTCATCCGCAATCGAGTAAAGGAAATCTGCCTCGCCCCGCGCCGCCTTGCCCTGAATGTCTACCAACACACAGATGTGCGTATCCGCCAGCACCTCGTTCAAATGATAGAGAATAGAGCTTTTGCCAGTGCGACGCTGACCGTGCAAGACGATCACGTTATTTTGATACGCCCCAAACAAGTTCTCGCGCACAAAGTCAAACACATCCTGACGGCCCACAAACATCTGCCCGGTTTGCAACGGCGTGCCGGTGACATAGGGAATGGGGAAAATGCGCTGAAAAGGCTTTTCTTCTTCCACAAACTCCACCTGATCGGCAAATTCCAGCTGCCGGTTGGTAGTCAGCGCATCATCATAGGTCAACTGCCAGCAAATGCGCAAAGACTGTGCGCCCTGTGTGCGAATGGTGACCGAAAACTCGCGGCTTTCTTTGGGCGGCAAAATCTCCAGCGTTTGCTCCGCTCCTTCCAATACCTCATACAACTCCGGCTGATTGGGAAAATGCAGGCGCAAATTCTCCGCCACATTCAGCCCCTGATTGACCAAAGCAAAGCGCAGCACTTGCTGATTGGCCAGGGTCAATTTGCGCGTTTTCAGCTCCATCAACAAATCGGCACTGCCTTGCAGATCCTTGACGGTTGCCAACACCATCGAATCCCAACGGTCAAGCAACACATGCAGCACGCCAAATTCCGGGTAGCACAACCCCTGTCGCACCGTGTTTTCGATATACAAGCGCCCCACTCGCAAAGCCTCTAACGAGTTGTTGAGAAAGATGATTTTGGTGCTCAGGTCATCCACGCGCTCAACCTTCTTCAGCTCATTCAGCACGCGAGAAAGGTGTTCACCGGCTTTGGCCAGCGGCGGCAACAGCGAGGATGTTTGATCTTCAGGCATGGGCTGAATGGCCGCCACTTGCGAAACCGTCAGCGCCTGCGAACCTTGCAGCAAAATGCCATGCAATGCCACAACCTCTGGGCTGAGCTTCCATTCTGGATGTTGTTTCAAAATTTGGGTTGTTTGTTGCAACGCGGGTGTCGCCTGTGTTGGATGTAAGGCCAGGGCGTGATAAGCGCCCACCAAAGCAGCTCGCTCAGGGTCAGCACGCAAATCGAAATACAGATGCTCCAAAATGCGCGGGGCCGTACATTCCTGCTGAAAGAGGCGATAGATGCGCAACAACACCTGATCGGGGTGCTGAGAAATGTCGCGCCGCACCTGCTCAGCACGGTCAGCTGGACGCAAACGCACCGCCGAAAGGATGCCTGCCGACAATACCCCCTCCAATGCACCGATGGCCATGGCACTGAGAATGATTCCAAGAATATAAAATAGGGGCACAATGTAGAGCAAGGCAATGCGAAAGACCGGTGAGCTGAACAAATCCGCGACGACGCGCAGATCCACTTCGCCCTGATTTAACCCTGCCCAATCCGCCACATTCTGGAAGGGAAATTGCCCCAACAACACCAGGCTCAGGCGCATTGAACCACTTGTCACTGCCGCATAGACACTCGCAGCCACAGCCCCTGCCAGCATGGCCGCATAGACGCGCGGGCCAATGCGATTGGAGGGATTGCGCAGCAGCAAGGCCGCAATGCCACCGATGAAAAACGTCAGCACGTAGACAAGCGGCGAAAGCACCTCAGCAGCCATGGTGTTCACCAGCGAACCGGCGGTTGTGCCCACCACAGCCTTTTGCACCACAACCGAAAAGCCCATCTGCATGGGGTCATTGGCACTTTTCAGTTGCGTGTTCAGGCTTGCCAAAACCAGCAAATAGCCAAACGCTAACCCAACCACCACGGCAACCAGCACCGCTTCTTCCGAATGAGCGAACCAGGCACGCCGCCCCATTGAATTGAGGGGCATTTCCAGCAAAGAGCGTTCTTGTTTGGCCGACAACACCTTGCTGCGCAAAGTGCCTACCAAAGCCCCTTCCACACCGCCCAACAACGAAAAAGCCGCCAACACAGCAAACAAACTTCCGGGCGCATTGAGAATCGTCTCGCGCACATAGGCTACCAGCATCGCTTCCGGGTAGGTTGGGCGCGTCATGCTCAGCGGATAATTGAACAGGTCATATCCAGCAGCAACGCTCAGCGTCGGCGCTGCCAGGAACAAATAGATGACCATGCCGGTCGAAAAGCCGCTTGCCAGCCCAACAAACAGCCCCGCTTTCAAGTCGCGCGCCTGCCCACGCAGCGCCGGCAGGCTGCCAACCAACAACAGAAACAAAGGCACAACGCTGACATTCAACAACAGCACAAGTTGTGCATAGGCCACATTAAATGTACCGATATGCAAATACCCAAGCCACAGCTCAAACGGATTGCTGCGCGACGGCAAGACCGGAAAAACAAATAGATAAAAGACCGGGTAGGCCAACACAATTGTCAGCATCAGCCCTAACCAAATGCCACTAAACAGGCCCTTTTTAATCATCCAATTCCTTTCAAGAGAAAGCCCGCTCTAAGGCCATGGCAAAATCGCTGGCAGTGGCAAAGCGCTCGTGCGGTTGTTTGGCCAGGGCACGCTCTAACACCAGGTCTACGCCGAGCGGCAATTGGGGCAAGAGCGTGTGTGGCTTCGGCGGAGCATCGTTCATATGCTTGAGCAGCACCGCAAGCGGCGTATCCGCACTGAAGGGCAATTGCCCAACCAGCATTTCATACACAACCACGCCCAGGGCATAAATATCCGAGGCGCGCCCGACATCATCACCGCGCGCCTGTTCGGGTGACATATAATCCGGTGTACCCATCGTCATGCCTGTTGCCGTAAACTTGACGCCCTCCAACATCTTGACCACCCCAAAGTCGGTCAAGACAGCATAGGCATCCTGTGCATTGGCAGGGTCAAACTCGTTGGCACGCAGCAAAATATTGGCCGGTTTGATGTCGCGGTGAATCAAGCCATTGGCATGAGCATGGTCAAGGGCGGAGGCAATTTGGCGGGTCACGGTCAAGACCTCGGCCAGGCTCAACGTCTCGCCGCGCCCGCGCAGCAAGCGCACGCGCTCCTTGAGGGTTGGGCCAGGGATGTATTCCATCACCATATACGTCAGGCGTTCCACGCTGCCAAAATCATACACCTGAACGATATTGGGGTGATGCAGGCGCGCCACCGCCGACGCCTCGCGCTGAAAACGCTCGTAGAATTCCGTATCCGCGGCAAAGCGCGGCGAAAGGATCTTGAGCGCCACGTAGCGATCGAGGGTTGGCTGATAGCCCTTAAACACCTCGGCCATGCCACCCTGTCCAATTGGTGAAACCACGCGATAGCCGCCCAAGGTGCGGCCAATCAGGTCACTGCCACCGTTGCTAAAGGTGGCGCGCTGACCGGTTTCTTGTGCGTCGCGCTGCCGCTTGAGGAACTCCGCAAACGTTTCCGAGAAGGGCGCAAACCGCCCGCCGCGTTCTTCCACCAGGCTCTTGATGCGCAAAATGCGCACCATCGGCTCAGGCGCCTGCTCCAAATGAACCAGGGCCATTTGCTGCGTGGTGGAAAGCTGTGACCACAAATAGCGATAATGATCTTCCGCCTCAGCCAGGTAGCGCTTATGCACCAGGGCGGCAGTTTCGGGCGGGCGCGGCTGCCCGCGTCCCGGGGTTTCGTATAGGTGAAAACCGGCCACCTGCAAGAAGAACGGATGGTTACCGGCCAATTGGCGCGCCAGCTCAATTTCCTGCGCGCAAAAGGTCGGCCCGCCCAACAAGCCCGAAACATGCGTCAACAGCTCGACTGCCTCTTGGTCGCTCAATGCGCCCAACGGCAGTTCGGAAAAGATATTAAAGAACGGCGAAGAGAGCGTATCGGCGTGTTCAAAAGTCAGCTCATACAGGCTGCGCTTGGAGGCCGTGATGTAAACCAAACCAAGCTCACCGGCCAGGCTACGCAGCTCGCCATAAAAGTCAGGCTCAAAATGCGGGTTGCGTGCCAGTGACTCAAATTCATCCAAACACAAAACAAGGTCAAACCCAGCATCACGCACACGGCGCAAAAAGCGCCGCACCGCCAAAAAGCGCAAATCAGCGCCATCCACCATGCGACGCAACGCCTCCGTCAGGTCGCCCTGCGGCAAGCGCAACAGCAACGCATCCAAAATCTCCAACCAAAAGTCTTGCGCCGCTGCTGAGGCCATCCCTTCCAAATCGAAGTAGAGCAAAATTTGGCGTTCTGGGTCAAGACCATAGGCGCGCATCGTTTCGGGGTTGCAAATTTGCGTCAGCAAAGATGATTTGCCCATCTTGCGTTCGCCGACCAGGGAACGGCACTGATGCGTGACAACCGCGCTGTAGAGCGTTTCAATTTCGGCCTTGCGCCCAACGAAGTAAGACCGGTCGGTAATGCGTTGGCGATTAAAAAATGGGTTTCTGTTCATGGCGATCGTTTCTGAAAGGCATTTTTCTTGCAACGGTTAACGTCCCTATTATATACGAAAGACAGGTAGAATTGATGCGAAATTTCTGAATTGGTTTGACAGTTTTAAGGTTAATAAGGTATAATAGTAAAAGTTTGGTTTCGAGATATCGAAACAGTTCATTACCTGTTGTTTTGTGATGGAGGTTACCGCCCCAACGTGCGTTATGTCTTGGATGAATGTCTTTTCCTCGGCTGCATCTTGGGGTGCGCCGAGTTTTTTATCCCTTTGCAAGAAGGGAGGTGAGAGACGTGCCCGCAGTAGTTTTACGCCCGAACGAGTCGCAGGATCAGCTATTGAAGCGCTTTCGCAAGAAAGTGGTGAAAAGTGGCGTCTTAAGCACCGTACGCCGCAAGCGCTGGTTTATCTCGAAGAGCGAAGTGCGCCGCGTTGAAAAGAAGAAGGCCATGCGCCGCTTCAAACGCCGCCAAATGAGCAAAGTGTCGGAATAAGTCGCTGGTTCTGGGATCTCAGGGCCGGTCGTGAACCCTCATCAAGGTTCGGAGGAGAAAAATGGCCAAAGAAGAAGATAAAATTCAGGTGGAAGGCGTCATTGTCGAGGCCCTGCCGGCCACGCAATTTCGGGTTCGCCTGGAAAATGGTCATACCGTGCTGGCCTATCTATCGGGCAGAATGCGCAAATACTACATCCGCATTTTGCTTGGCGATCGAGTACGCGTGGAAATGTCGCCCTACGATCTAACCCGCGGACGCATCGTCTATCGCCAAAAGAAGAACAACGAGCCAGCTCTCGAAGAATAAGCCCCCTGGGAATCATTGCAAGCCACAACACCCCGTCTTTCACAACAAGGCGGGGTGTTTTCAATCTTCCTCATCCTCTCCTGACAAAAAATCAACCCGGAAGGGGTGCTTCCGGGCTGATTTCTCTTCCAGTGTTCCAGGGTCTAGTAGATGCGGTTGTCGTAGCTTGTGAGTGCCTTCATGTAGTTGGCACGCTCATAGGCCGCCGGCTCGGCAACAGCCCTTTGGCTCATGCTGCCGCGCATCTGCTCAATCGAGGTGTACTCATGCTCTTCCAACCAGCGTTGCAGGTCGGTGCGCAGCTCAGCCACACGGCCAACCCCGCACGCCAGCAATTCGGAAGCCATCATCACCACATTGGCACCGGCCATCACCGACTTGACCACGTCCTGTGCGGTGTGAACGCCGCCCGTCAGGGCCAAATCTGCGGCAACGCGCCCGTGCAAAATCGCCGTCCAACGCAGCGGCAGGCGCAGCTCATCCGAAGTGCTCAGCACCAGGCTGGGCACGACCTCCAACGCTTCGATATCCAAATCTGGCTGATAGAAGCGATTGAACAGCACCAGGCCATTGGCCCCGGCGCCCACCAGGCGTTGTGCCAGGTTGGGCAGCGCCGTGAAGTAGGGGCTGAGCTTGACGGCCAGCGGAATGTGCACCTGTTGGCGCACATCTGCCACCAGCGTCACATAAGCCTGCTCCAGCTCTTGGGCAGTGACTTCGGGGTTGGTATCCACATAGTAGATGTTCAACTCCAGGGCATCGGCGCCGGCCTGTTCCATCTTGCGCGCGTATTCAATCCAGCCGCCGGTCGAAATGCCGTTCAAGCTGGCAATAATCGGCACCTGCACGCTGCTCTTCAGCTTGCGAATCTGCTCCAGATATTCCTCCGGCCCAACGTTATAATGCTCCAGGTCCGGGAAGTAGGAGGTAGCCTCCACATACGACTCGGTGCCCAAATTGAGGTAATGATCCAGTGCGTTGCTCTCGTGGGTAATTTGTTCCTCAAACAGGGAATACATCACCACCGCAGCAATGCCGGCATCTTCCAGGCGACGAACCGTATCCACCTTTTTGGAAAGCGGAGAAGCAGAAGCAACCAACGGATTCTTGAGGCGCAAGCCCAGGTAAGTTGTACTTAAATCCACCATGCTATCCTCCTATTCGTCTTTTTTCTCTTCGGGATGCGCTGCCGCGTATTGAATGGCAGCCATCTGACGGTAGAGTTCCCAGCGCTTGGCCGCATCAGCGGTCGCCTGCTGCATCAGCAGCTCAGCGCGTGCCTCGTCGCTTTGCACCAACATGCGATAGCGGGTTTCATTGTAAGCATAGTCGCGCACCGCAACGGTCGGGTCTTTGCTCTCGATGATGAGCGGGTTCTTGCCTTCATCAATCAAGGCCGGGTTGTAGCGATAGATTGGCCAAATGCCAGATTGCACAGCCAGGCGTTGCTGTTCCATGCCCTTGCGCATATCAATGCCATGAGCAATGCAGTGACTGTACGCAATAATCAACGATGGACCATCATAGGCATCCGCCTCCAAGAAGGCGCGCAGCGTCTGCTGATCGTTATAGCCCATGGCCACACGCGCCACATACACATAGCCATACGACATGGCAATCATGCCCAGGTCTTTCTTGGGCAGGCCCTTGCCCTTGGCAGCGAACTTGGCAACCGCCGCCCGCGGGGTGGACTTGGACGCCTGACCGCCGGTGTTGGAATAGACTTCCGTATCCAAGACAAGGATGTTGACGTTACGGCCCGAAGCAAGGACATGATCCAAGCCGCCGTAGCCAATGTCATACGCCCAGCCATCGCCACCGATGATCCACACACTCTTGCGCACCAGGGCATCGGCCAGCTGTTCCAGCAAGCGGGCGCGCGGGTTGCTGATTCCGGCCAGCTTTTGGCGCAGCACAACCACACGCTGCCGTTGCGCTGCAATGCCGGCCTCGCTGCTTTGGTCTGCTTCCAACAGGCCGCTCGTCAGCTCGCTGCCCAATTCCGCCGCAAATTCACGCACCAATTCTTGCGCAAACTCCAATTGCTTGTCAAGCGTCAGGCGGAAGCCCAAACCAAACTCGGCGTTATCCTCAAACAGCGAATTGCTCCAGGCCGGGCCGCGCCCTTCGGCATTGAAGGCCCACGGCGTGGTCGGCAGGTTGCCGCCATAAATGGAAGAACAACCGGTCGCATTGGCCACCACCATCCGATCGCCAAACAGCTGCGAAACCAGCTTGACGTAGGGCGTTTCACCGCAGCCAGCGCAAGCCCCGGAGAACTCGAACAACGGGCGCAGCAACTGCGAATTCTTGACCGTCGTCGGCTGCACCGCTGCCCGCGACACATCCGGAATGCTCAAGAAGAAGTTCCAGTTGTCACGCTCAGTCTCGCGCAGCGGAATCTGATCGGCCATATTGATGGCGCGGCGTCCCACCTGCGTCTTGTCCTTGGCGGGGCAGGCTTCCACGCACAGGGCACAACCGGTGCAGTCTTCCGGCGCCACCTGAATGGTGAAGCGCATTCCTGGCATTTCCTTGAATTTGGCCTCGGTAGATTTAAAGGTCGCCGGTGCATCGGCCAACACAGCCGGGTCATAAACCTTCATGCGGATGACCGCATGAGGACAAACGAACGCGCATTTGCCGCACTGAATGCAGATATCCGGGTTCCAAACGGGGATTTCAAGGGCGATGTTGCGTTTTTCCCATTGTGCGGTGCCGGTTGGGAAGGTGCCATCTACCGGTATGGCACTGACGGGCAAGGAATCGCCATCGTAGCCAATCATTTTGCCGAGAACATCGCGCACAAATTCGGGCGCCTGATCAGAAACAGGCTTGGAGCGGGTGATTTTGCTCGTCACTTCGCCCGGCACCTTGACTTCATACAGGTTTGCCAACGTCTGATCCACGGCTTCGTAATTGCGTTGCACCACGGCCTCGCCACGCTTGCCATAGGTCTTCAGGATGGATTTCTTGATCTGCGCAATCGCTTCATCGCGCGGCAAAACACCACTGATGGCGAAGAAGCAGGTCTGCATAATGGTGTTGATGCGTCCACCCATGCCGGTCTTTTGGGCCACTTCGTAGGCATCAATGACAAAGAAGCGCAATTTCTTCTCGATGATCGTCGCCTGCACTTCGCGCGGCAGGTGATCCCAAACTTCTTCCGGCCCATACACGCTGTTGAGCAAGAAGACCGCTCCCGGGGCAGCGTACTTCAACACATCCACCCGCTCCAGGAAGGTGAACTGATGACAGGCGACAAAGTTTGCATCGCCAGCGCCGATCAAATAGGGGGCACGGATGGGACGCGGGCCAAAGCGCAAGTGCGAAATGGTCAGCGAGCCCGACTTCTTTGAGTCATACACGAAATAGCCCTGGGCACCGTTTTCTGTTTCTTCACCGATGATCTTGATCGAGTTCTTGTTGGCGCCAACCGTGCCATCTGCACCCAAACCAAAGAAGACGCAGCGCGAAACATCGTCCGCAGCAATCGAGAAGGTTGGGTCATATTCCAGGCTGGTGTGAGTGACATCATCGGTGATGCCAATGGTAAAGTGATTCTTGGGCTGCGGCTTGCCAAGCTCCTCAAAGATGGCCTTGACCATGGCCGGGGTGAATTCTTTGGAAGACAGGCCATACCGTCCAGCGATGACGCGCG
>JAIWNK010000059.1 GCA_020216845.1 Anaerolinea sp.
CGGTGCAACCGCAGCCCCGGCGGCCCCGGTTGTACCTGGCCTGCCAAACCGTGGCACACCGGCCCCAAAACCGGTTGCCGCCGCAGAGAACAGCGCCTTTCTACAGCCTGCGCCCTTCACGGGCCTGCGCGCAGAGGCCATGCCGCCGGTTAGCGGGCAGCTTTTCAACCCCGGCAATGCCTGGGCCGGTTGGGTGAACGGGGAATACCTTCAAATCTATGCTGGCAGCAGCCCCGCAGACCCGCAACACGGCAAGCTGATCCTGATCCGGCAACTGGGAACGCCAGAAACATACCGCATTGCCGATAGCGGCGCGCTGCACATCGAAGCCGAGCGCGACGGGCTGTTGTTGCTACGCAGCAAGAAAGGACAAAGATTATACTTTGACCCGCAAAAGCCGGGTATAATCACTCCATGACATCCTACTACCTCACCCCATTGCCGCAAACAGAAGTTCCTCTCATTCAAAGTTTAACGCCACAACGTCGCCGCCTGGGCCTGTTCTTTGGCCTGGGCCTCTGCCTGACGTTTGGCGTGGTGGCTCATTGGATCAATCCGCTGCTATTGGAAGGGCGGATGATTTTCATTCCGCCCTTTGGCCTGCCCACCAATCTGATATTGCTGATGGTGCTTGGGGCCGGCAGCGGGCTGCTGTGTGCCTGGTATGAAACCATGGGGCGCAGCTTGTTATGGGCAAGCCTGTTCTCAACCATCATTGTCATGCTGGTTGCCCTGGTGACGAGCGCTGGCGGCTCTGCCATGCTCGGCGGGCGGGTGATGGCTGTGCTGACGCTCTTCCTGCCGATGGCTGGAGCCGTGCTGCCGTTCGTCTGGGGGCTGCGCGTGCTGGTCAACTGGCAGGTTGAACGGCTGCACGAGCCGCGCTTTGCCCCGCGGCGCTGGTGGCTGAGCGCACTGGCCTTTTTGTTGGCAGCTGGGCTGGGCTGCCTCACCCTCTACCCCGCCCGCGGTCAAACCATGATCCGTCAGGCCGATGTCCTGATTCAGGCCGGGCTGAGCGCCCAAACCCCACAAGACCTGCCCGAAGCGCTGCGCGAACCGGGCGTGCGCGATTTTTTGGGCCGCGCCACCCCGCAGTACACCCTGCAACGGCTGACGCAAAACCTGGATTTGTATCACATTCCGACCTATTACGGGCAAACCTATCGCAACGAACTGATCGTCGTGCGCTTCAACACCGGTTGGGCGATCGGCTGCCTGTATCAAAGCGAGGGCAACGAGATTGACCCGCAGCCCGAATGCCGCAGCTATGCCCGCTTCACCGCTCCCTACCTGCGAGAATCGGAGCAGTAAAAAGCGAACGTTTTTATTTTTTAATGCTATAATCATGAATAAATAAAGCTTCCCAGTGTGGGATGGTCAGTTTTGGTTTGGTGTAGGAGGTTGGGATGGGACTTCCAATGAAGCTCGATGGCAAAGATGAACCATTACGACTCAAAAAGGAGATTAGGTGCAAAAATTGCCGCAATCTGGTGCAAAGCCTTGTGTTAGATCCAAAGACCAAAGAGACTTATTGCCCGCTGTGTGGGGCAAAAATTGATACTTCCCCCAAAAAATAGTAAGCTGCCGTGAACGATTACAGCTTAATCAAAGACATTGGACGTTCGTATATTGTTTCTTCCTTTATCCCAACTGCTCTGTTCATAACAGTGGGTTTTTTGATATTTTCAGGATTTACCCCAAATTTCATTACCCCAAGCTTTATCAGCAATGATCAATTTATCTATATCACCCAATGGGGTTTCCTGCTTATCATTTCGACCTGGACGAGCTTTGCGTTGTACAGTGGTTGGCACTTCACAGTCAATTTGTACGAGGGCTATCCTTTCAAAAACACTCGTTTGGGAAAATGGTTGACGAAGCAAAAGAAGAAACAGATTCGTCCAAAAGTTCGTATAATCAGGCGCGTTCACCGGGCAAAGAACGCAGAGGAATTTGGGGACGAAGAAGAGCGCATCCTTGAACAAGAGCAGGCTGAAGCAAATATTTACTACAGACAATTGCAAGAGGAATTTCCTTTCTCAATCCAAACCAAAATGAAACTCATCATGCCCACCCGACTAGGCAACGTGCTAAGAGCCAGCGAGTACTATCCTAAAGAAAAATATGGCTTTGATGGAATGCTAATTTGGTCGCGCATGATTCACCTTTGCCCTGCTCCTTATCGTGAGCAACTTGAAGAATCAAACAATAAATTCATCTTTTTGCTCAACTCCTCGTTTCTCAGTTATCTCATCAGCGCCGGGTGTTTTCTAGTCTCGCTCTTGCGATTACCTTGTGCAGCCCTGAACCCCGCTTGGTTAAGTGGCAGCCTGCTCAAACCTTATTCCTCCCTTATTTGCCCACCCATCTATCAGCAAGAGCTCAATTTCTTTCAGCGGGGATTCGAGCATCTAAGCGAAGGTGAGTACTTCTTATTAGGAATCCTGTTTTGCATCCTGGGATATTTAATTTATCGCATTGCGGTTATTCAGGCAACGGATTTTACAGCCATTCTGCGCAGCGGATTTGATCTTTACCGTTTTGAGGTTCTCAAAGCCCTACATATCTCTCCACCAAACAACCTGAAAGAAGAAAAAAGTTTATGGGAAACAGTATGCCACTTACTGACAGGATTGCATGAGCTTGACAGGGAAGACGTAGTAAAACCACTTGAGTACGATCAAGCCAAACCATCCAAGGAGCCACCGCCCAAGGAGCCACCGCCTTTTACTAGCCGGCGTAAAAAAACGTTTTTTGTAAAGATAATCGAATAACAAAAACTTTTGCAGAAACTGGAATAAAGGGCTTACCTTTGCTCAAAACCTCTTTGGTTAAAGCTGTCCACCAGTCCAACAAAAGCGATTCGATGATCTTTTGTCTCCTCAAAATGCAACCAGGTTAAAGGATTAGCAGGAAGCAAATTGTCTTCCAATACACCCATCCAAAGAATCGGTTCCTTGGCTACAAAATCATCTGTATCCTCAATCACAACATTTGTTTCTTGACCATCAGAATCAATTGTAACCAAAGCAGGTTGGCAAAAAACATTCAAGAAATCTGCTTGCCCCATCCCTTGGATAGCAAATTGTGCTTGACGATTAACAAACGGGCGATGATCTGTAATCGTAATACGACTTTGCTCATCTCCTAGAAAATAAGTGATGAAATCATCATTTTGCCAATCTATTGGCTGTAGCACAGCTTTGCCCTGAAGATAAATCTGTGTAGGACCACAAAATTGCAGGCTCATTGTTTTATCCTTTCTATCAAGATAGAATTTTTGTTCTAATTAAAGCATAAATTGCCCCTTTTGTCAATTCCCATTTTTTGGGGGGCCCCAAAATGGTTGACTTGCCATTTCAAAGCAGTGCAGCGACTGACAAGGCTTCTTTATCAAAGAGACAAGAGAGTCAGGGCTCGAAATGAGAAACCTAGTCCGAGATTGTTCTTTTTTTCAAAACCTACTAATTTTGTGAAGACTTTTTTCTCTAAAGGCGCGCCAAAATTGCCTGGGCGCGCCGCACGACCGGCATATCTACCATGCGCCCATCCACCGCAAACGCACCGCGCCCCTCAGCCTGTGCCTGCGCGAAGCCTTCCACCACCCGTCGGGCCCAAGCCACCTCAGCTTCATCCGGCAAGAAGGCCTCTTGCACCACCGGCACCTGCGCCGGGTGAATGACCTGCTTGCCAGCATAGCCCAACTCACGCGCCCGGCGCGCCTCGCTGCGCAGCCCATCCGGGTCGCGGAAATTGGTATAGACCACATCCAATGCCTGCAAGCCATAAGCCGCAGTATGCAGCACAAGCCAACTGCGCGCAAATGCCAGCTCGTGCATTTCCGCCGTGCGCACGGCACCCACATCGGCCGCCAGGTCTTCACCGCCAAAGATGACCGCCTGCAAGCGCGGCGTAGCGCTGCACAGCGCTTGCAAATGGATCATCGTCTGCGCCGTCTCGGCAATGGCAATCAACGCCAGGCTGCCAGCCGGCCAGCCCTGTGCCGCCTCTTCCTCATCCATCCAACCGCTCACCCGGCGCAGCCCATCCGCATCCGCCTTGGGCAACACAATTCCATCCGGATGTGCCGGCAACACCGCCCGCAAATCGGCCTCCGCCGCACCAGAAGCAAGCGGTTGAATGCGCACCAGGCGCTCTGCGCGACCAAACGGCAGGCTTTGCAGCGCCTGAACAATGGTTGCCCGGGCAGCTTCCTTGCGATTCAGAGCCACCCCATCTTCCAGATCCATACACACACAATCCACATCCAACCCGGCCCCTTTTTCGAGCTTGTGCCAGTCATCCCCAGGGATATACAACAACGCGCGGCGCGGACGAAACATCCTTCCTCCTTCAATATTTTTGCCCAACTTATACCTGCAAAAACAATCCTTGTCAAATCACCATTCAGGGCGGGAAATCTCTCCCGCCCTGATCCTCAAAACCGCTCAATTGTTTCATCCCCCTGGCAAACCGACGCTTTCATTGCGCAACCGCTGGCACCGCTTCGGGTTGGGAGGCCCCTCCGCTCTTGCTAATGCGCAGCATAGCCGCGATCGTTTCGACCACCATCAACACCGACAGCACAATCAGCACCACCGAGACGTACGGCACCGGGTCAGAGGTCAGCTTGAAGCCATCTTTGAACCAGCCCGCACGCACCAAATTGATCAACGCCCAGTTGCTCATCACGAACATCCAAACTGCCGGGATGAAGGTTGCCAGCCAAACCTTGCTCTTGCGATAGGCGCTGAACAGCCAAACGGTGATGCCAATCAATGCCAGGCCCGCCAACAACTGATTGGAAGCGCCAAACGTATTCCAGAACACCTTCCAGGCCGGGATGGGATTGCCTTTGGCATCCAAGGCCGTGCGCATGACAAACAGAATCGGCACACCCGCGGTCAAGGCGGTCGAGAAGAGCTTGCCAGGCAGCGTGCGCCAGCCCGTCAACTCCTCAATGATGTAACGGCCCAAGCGCGTGCAAACATCCAGCGTGTCATAGACGAAGGTTGTGAAAGCCATCAACCCAAACGAAATGCCAAACGCGGCCGGCACGCCCAACAGCGCCAGGAAGTTGCCAATGCCCGAAGCATAAATGAAGTTGGGCGACTTCGAAAGCAAGGCGCTATCTTTGGTCAAGATCATCACACAGGCCAACGCCACCACGGCGATGATGCCTTCCAGCAACATGGCGCCATAGCCAATGATCTTTGCGTCGCCCTCACGCTTGAGCTGCTTGGAGGTCGTCCCAGAACCCACCAGAGAATGGAAGCCTGAGCAAGCACCGCAGGCGACGGTGATGAACAGCAACGGGAACATCGGGAAGAAGAATTGGGTTGCATCCGCCATCGGCTTGGTAAAGGCCGGGTATTGCACCTTGAAACCGCCAAACAACACGCCAATGGCCGCCGTCAGAATGGCTGCATACATAAAGTAGCCGCCCAGGTGACCGCGCGGTTGCAAGAGCAACCACATCGGCAAGACCGACGCAATCAGACAATAAACCAAAATGATCACATCCCACACTTTAATCGCGGTTGAGCCATCCACACCCAAGGCAGCAGCCAGGTCAAACGGGATGTATTTGCCCACCCAAATGGCCACGCCAACCAACGGCAGGAAGATAATCGTTGCCCAGGTCAGGTTCAGCTTGGTATATTTGAGCAGCAAGCCCATCACCACCGGCAAAGCCAGATAGAGCAGCGAAGAGGTTGCAATGGCACCACCACCAACCTTTTCGCCATTTTCAAGCGTGATGATGCCAACAAACGAGCTGGCCGTAATATCGGTGAAGGCCACGATCACATACACCAACGTGATCCAAATAAAGGCCATAAACAGCACCCACGCCCGTTTGGAGACATTGATCTTGACCACTTCCGTGATCGAGCGGGCCTTGTGCCGCACCGAGGCCACTAGGGCGCCCATATCATGCACGCCGCCGACAAAGATGGAGCCTAGCACAATCCAAATCAGCGCCGGCACCCAACCGAACATAATCCCAGCCAGAATAGGGCCGGTGATGGGGCCTGCTGCTGCAATGGCAGAAAAATGCTGTCCGAGCAAGAACTTGGGCTCGGTCGGCACATAATCCACGCCATCTTCCAACTCAACGGCCGGGGTCTTGCGGCTATTATCAAGCTTGAAGACCCGCGTGGCAAGGAACTTGCCATACGTGAGGTAGGCGACATAGAAAATCGCCACAACCCCAAGGACAACAAACAAAATATTCATTTCGTCCTCCTGGCACGCTGTGTGCCCTTGTTAAAATAATCCCACACGTTTTTGTGGGCAAGCAAAAAAAACACCTCTGCGTCCAAACGCAGCAGGTCACGCACAATAAAAAATTTAAGAAAACGCCACAGAATTGGGATAAATCAATCCAGAAAAAAAAAGACACCTTCAGTATAGTAAGCTCAGCTTAGAGGAAAAGGCGAAAACGTCATAAAAATCGCATGATTTTTCTCAGGAAAACTGTGCCGCACCTATCAGATTCGCAAACTTCCTTCATCCTTGCCACAAAATAGGGTATAGTTAAGCCATGCGCGCTTCAGCATCCAACTATCCTTACCTGGCCGATTGGTTGGTCATCTCCATGCGCTGGCTGGCATTGCTCAGCCTGCTGACGACGATCTCTGCGCGGGGCGTTTTGGATACGCAAACCCTGTTGCTGTTCTTTGTGCCGGCGTTGTGGAACGTCTTTGTCTCGGTGCTTGCCATGCTCAATCGGCGGCTGGTATGGCATCGTCCGCTCAACCTGATGGTAGACTGCGTCGTTGCCTTGCTGCTGTTCGTGCTCACCGGCGGCGTGAACGGCCCGGTTTACTGGGCAGGCATTTTGCCCCTCTTGACCGCCGCCATCTATTATGAACTTCGCGGCGGCTTGCTCATTGGCGTGCTACTCTGCCTGGCACAAGCCGGCTGGCTGTTTGCCCAGCAACAGCTAGACCTGGCCAACTGGCAACCCCTGGCCCTGTTGGGTGGCCTCAACCTTGGCGCTGGTTTGATTCTTGGCCTCACCGGTCACTTTGTCATCCGCCGACTGCGCAAAACCTACTTGAATGAAATGGGTATAAGGCGAGAAACAGAACAACGCGCCAAACGCCAGGAACGCGAGCGCATTCAAGCCCTCTACCGCATGATTGAAATCCTCAGCGCCTCGCTGAACTATCAGGTTGTGTTGGATACTGCTCTCGACCTGAGTGCAACCTTGCTAGGCGAAAAACCGAGCACAACGCGATTGGTCTGTGCGGTGATGTTGTTTGCAGAGCACGACCTGCGCATGGAAGCCGGGCGGCGGCTTTCCCCCGCAGATGCCAAACGCACGTTTCCGGCGGAACAAGGCGCCCTGGCTGCTGCTTTAAAAGAAGGTAGCCCTCAACTGATTGAAAACCCGGCCCAAGACCCCGAGCTTGGACAGCTCTTTGCCATGCAAAGTTGCGCCAGCGCCTATTGTTTGCCGCTTGTGCGCGGCATGCAAGTTTATGGTGCAATGGTTTATGCCCACCCAGAAGCCAATTATTTCAACGCCGAACGGCGTGAGATGCTGGAAATGGTCAGCCATCAGGCAGTCATTGCCATTCAAAACGCCCGCTTATACCAAGACCTGGAACGCGAAAAGAACCGAATCGTTGAAATCCAAGAAGAAGCGCGCAAGAAACTGGCGCGCGACCTGCACGATGGCCCCACCCAATCCGTCTCCGCCATCGCCATGCGGCTGAACATTGTCCGCAAGATGCTGGAGCAACGCCCGGAAGAAGTACCTGAAGAATTAGCCCGCATCGAGGAATTTGCCCGTCGCACCACCCAGGAGATCCGGCACATGCTGTTCACCATGCGCCCGTTGGTGCTGGAAACCGAAGGTTTGGTTGCTGCCCTGAAGGTGATGGCCGAAAAAATGCGCGACACCTATCAGCAAAACGTTGTCATTGATGTCAACCCCGAGGCAATCGCTCCGTTGGATGTGACCAAACACACCGTGCTGTTTTACATTGCCGAAGAAGCGGTCAACAATGCCCGCAAACACGCCAAAGCCAGCGAGATTCGCGTCAGCATTCAGTTCGTGCCCAAGCAACCCGATTTCATCTTGTTGGAGATTGCTGATAACGGCGCCGGCTTTGATGTGCAGGCGATCAACAAAGCCTACGAGCGCCGCGGCAGCCTGGGCATGGTCAACCTGCGCGAGCGCACCGAATTGGTCAACGGCTATTTGGATATCATTTCGGCCCCCGGCAAAGGCACGCGCGTGCGCGTCTTCGTTCCACTGACCGAAGAAGCCACAGACCGCCTGCAACGCGGCCTGTTCAAACTCAACGGTCAGGCCTAAAGATATTCCTTCAACTGCCGCGCCCGGCGCGGATGACGCAAACGCCGCAGCGCTTTGCCCTCAATCTGCCGAATGCGCTCGCGCGTCAGGCCAAACTTCTGCCCGACCTCTTCCAGGGTATAGGTGTGTCCATTTTCCAGCCCAAACCGCAGCCGCAAAATGCGCGCCTCGCGCGGCGGCAACGTATCCAACACTTCTTCCACTTTATCGCGCAGCAGCTTGGAGTAGGCACTTTGCACCGGCGTGGGCGTCAGCTGATCTTCGACAAACATGCCCAGCTCCGAATCATCCTCATCCTCGTTGATCGGGCTTTCCAAAGAAAGCGGCAACCACGAGACGCTCATCATCCATTCGACCTTGCCCGGCGACACGCTGAGCGACTCGGCCAGTTCTTCCGTCGTCGGCGCACGGCCCAACTTTTGCTCCAATTCGTGCGTCTGCCGATACAGTTGCCGGATGCGGTCTACCATATGCACCGGCACGCGAATGGTGCGCCCCTGATCAGCAATTGAGCGCGAAATCGTTTGGCGGATCCACCAGGTGGCATATGTGGAAAAGCGAAAGCCACGCTCATATTCATACTTTTCAACCGCCTTCATCAGGCCCAGGTTGCCTTCTTGAATCAAATCAAGGAACGGCACGCCGCGCCCCATGTAGCGCTTGGCAATGCTGACCACCAGACGGGTATTGGCCTTGATCAAGTGCTCGCGCGCCTGCTGTCCCTCGTTTTCGCTTTGCTCCAACTCGGCCCGCCGGGCCGGGGTGAGATGACCATTCAACCGGTCGAGGGTGCGCCGCGCCTGACGGCCTTTCTCGATCGCCTGTGCAAGCTGCACTTCTTCATCCAAAGAGAGCAACGGCACACGCGACATCTCCTTGAGATACAAGCCAATCGTATCATCGGCACCCACGCTCTCAAAGCTACTCGTGGTTTCAACTTCCAAATCTATCGGCAGGTCATCCTCGTAGGACTCCCCTTCGTGATCCAAGATATCTACCCCACGCCGCCGCAGAGCCAGCAAAATGGCCTCAAACCGCTCCGCATCCTGACTGACATCCGGGTACACTTCCATCAGATCATCCGTTGTCAGGTAGCCCTGCACATCCGCCTTTTCAAGCAGCATGGTCAAAATTTCCGTATTCCGTTTGCGTCTACCTGGGTTTGCCACTGATTGTTCTCCTCCTGCAAAGACCCTGTCTGTTCATCCCGATGCAGCATCAGCGGCATGGTGTTCACAGGCAGCCACATTCAGATCGGCGCCACATTCCACACACAGGCCCCGACAATTCGGTTTGCAAAGCGGCTTGATTGGAATTTCAATCAATAAATACTCAATTGCCAAAGGCGCAAAATCAACATTGCCATCCTCCGGCACCATCAGGCCCGATTCGGTCACCTGATCGCGACGAAACGCAAAAAGCTCTTGGAACTGACTGTGCAAACGCTGCGGATAATCCGTCAAACAACGCACACATTGCAGGGTCAACGTCGCCGAAAAATCCGCCTCGGCCAACAACCCTTGAACGGCGCGATTGAAGCGTACCACCCCGGCAAAATCTGTGAGGGGCAAATCTTCACTCAGGCGTAGGGTAGGGAACTCAAAATGAATGTCTCGCCAACTGCCAAGCGGTTGATTCAGCAGGAATCCAATATTCACCCGTAACGGA
>JAIWNK010000060.1 GCA_020216845.1 Anaerolinea sp.
TGCCGCCGACCGAAACACCGACGGCCAACACACCCACGCCCAGCGCCACCGGCCCAACGCCAACGGGAACCCTCACCACTACGCCGAGCGCTTACCCCTAAACCGCCGCTCAGGTGCCCCAATCGCGCAGGTAGAGAAAATCATAGCCAACCGTGCGGTTGCCCAGCTTGGCAATCGGCGGCAAAACACGCTTGAACTGATTGCGCTGAATGCGCCGTACCACCCGTTGCACGAAATCTTCCGCAAAACCGGCCTGCACACACTGCTCCGGCGTGTAACGCTGATCCACCAACAAATAGAGCAATGCGTCCACCTCAGCATAGGTAAAGCCCAACTCCGCCTCATCGGTCTGCCCGGCCCACAAATCAGCTGAAGGCGGCTTTTGCAGCACCGATTGCGGCGCCCCCAGGTCGCGCGCCAGCTGCCGAACCTGCGTCTTATACAGGTCGCCCAGTGGGTTGAGCGCGCACGCCGAATCGCCATACAGCGTGGTGTAGCCAAGCAAAATTTCGGTCTTGTTACCTGTGCCGACCACCAGGCCATCGAATGCAGCCGATTGATCATACAACACCACCATGCGCGCCCGCGCCATGATGTTGCCGCGCCGCATGGCGCTCATCTCCGGAAAGCGCGCAAACAACGGTTCAACCATCTCAGTAATTGGGATAGTGACAGACTGCACGCCGGTGATTTCGATGACCCGTTGTGCATCCTCGAGCGAATCGGGCGAAGACGTGCGGTAGGGCATGCGCACAGCCAGCACATTGCTCGGCCCGAGGGCGCGCGCGGCCAGAATACACGACAGGGCCGAATCAATCCCGCCGGAAAGCCCCACCAAGGCCCGTTGAAAACCCTGACGGCGAATCTCGCTGGCAAGGAAGCCCGTCAAAACACGTTCAACCAGGTCACTACAAATCGTCAGGTCAATCATTGCTACCTCCTTGCAGAATGCGCGCCAACTCACGTTGCACCAACGCCGTGCGCTCATCCCGCAGCAGCGGCAGGCGCGTGCGCGTGCGATGCAATTGATCCAGATCCAATTCAACCAGGGTCAACGCCTCCTCATCATAAGGGCCCTTGGCAAGCACCTCGCCATCCGGGTCATATACCCCGGCCCCGCCCCAAAAATGCAAGCCGTCTTCAAAGCCAACACGGTTGCTATGCGCCACGAAGGTTGTGAACAACCCCGCATAGGATCGGCAAATGGCATCTACCCAACGAGCTGAGGCCAGTTCGGGGGCAGCGCTGACGCCGCGCCCCGGCGAGGCCGAGGTAAAGATCAACAAATCGGCCCCATCCAGCCACAACAAATACGGCAGGGAGGCATGCCAAAAATCTTCGCAAATCAACATGCCCACGCGGCCAAAGCGCGTATCAAAAGCCCGCACGCCATCGCCCCAGGCAAAAAAGCGCCCCTCATCGAACAGGCCATACGTCGGCAAATAGACCTTGCGATGGACATGCAACACCTGCCCACGCGAAAGATAAGCCGCGGAGATGAAGAAGCGGCTGCGCACATCTTCTTCAACAAAGCCAACCACCAGGTCCAGGTCACGGCTCGCCTTGAGCAACGGGCCAAAGAAAGCATCTTCAGCAACCGGTCGGCGCGCCACTGTAGAGGCGAGGTCTTGTAACACATAGCCCGTCAGCGAAAGCTCGGGGAAGATGAGCAGTTCGGCCCCAGACCGGCGCGCCTCTTCCGCCAACGCCAAATGCTTTTCCAGGTTAGGCTGCAAAACACCCAAACAGGTGTTGATTTGAGCCAGGCCCAAAGTCAATTTCATTTTTCCTCCACGGTTCATCAAGATAAAACCCGTTGCCACCGCCAGGAAGCCCAGGCAGCAAAGAACAACACAACGCCCAAAAGCCAAATCGCCAGTGCCGCCCACAAATCATAGGGCAACCCATACCACATCGGGCGCGGATCAACCCGCAACACCGAAAAGAGCAACAGCACCCAGCCCAACGTCAAAACCATCCGAGCACTGCGCTGCCCGGCAAAAAAACGCCGCCTGCTCGTCTCCTCAGCCCCCAACAACAACCAGCACAGCAAAGCCGCCACCCACTGCAAAGGCCAGCGCGGGCTGCCATCCGGCGGCGTAGCAACAGCCAACAGCGAATCGGACGGCAACGCCGCTCCGTAGGCCACCCCGGCTGTCCAGGCCGCCAGCCAGCTCATCACCACCAATGGCGGCAGCAACGGCGCCAACCAGGCATCTGCCGCCTGCCAAACCGAGCGGCGCAGCAACAAGGCCAACAGCCCAACCATCAGCAACGCCCCCAACACCGCCCCCGGCCCGCTCAGCCCGCCCAGCCAAACCATCCACATCTGCTGCGGACGGTTGGCAAAAGCCGCTGCATAAGCCCAGACAAAAGCAGCTCGCGCCCCCATCAATGCCCCAACCAACACCCCAAAGGCAGCGCACAGGTTTTGTACTGCCTGCTCAGCCGGGGCGCGCCAAAACACCAACACCAGCCCCAACACCGCGCCCACCCCAATCCACAACGAAAAGCTGTTCACAGCCACATCACCCCTTGCGGGCCTTGCGCTCTGGCGGTTCGAGTTTGGCCAATTCCGCTGCTTTGAGTGAAGAATATAAAAGGAAGCCGACAAAAAACAACACAACTACCACAAACAAACCCAAATCATACAAGGAGGGGCGCCACGAAATCCAGGGAAGCTTGACCTCCGGGTTGCCAACGAAGAAAACAAGCGCATTGAACACAATCGTCAAAAAGCGCATCTCGGTCGGGCCCAAGTATGCATAGGAAATTTGGAACTTCCCTGTAACGATCGTATCAATATACACCATCACCGAGAGCAACAAATACCCAATCAGTGCGAATAGAGCAATATCGAAGTGAATGTAAGGCGAAAGGCCCAGGCCGACAAAAACCAACACCTGATCCAGCGCATCCACGGTGTGATCAATGAAAAACCCATACTTGGGGCGTTCAATGTTGCGATAGCGCGCCAGCGTGCCATCCAGGCTATCACCAAACCAATTGATCAAAAACCCCAGGCTTGCCAGCCACAAAAACCAGGGGCTATGATTGGTCAAAATGTAACCGCCAAACACCAACAACGTGCCAAAAAAGCCAAAGCCGGTCAACAAATCGGGGTTGACCCAACCCGGCATGTGTGCAGCCAGCCAACGCAAAGCAGGCCGTTCCAACGGTCCCAACAAAGTGAGATTGACGCGAACATGTTGCGGACGAGCAGGCAAAGACATAGGGACTCCTTAAAGGGATAGTTGCTCGAGCACTTCGGGCCAAACCGGATAGGTCATGGACCACTGCTCGGGATGTGCTCGTAAGACCTCTTCGACAATGCTTAACACCACCTGGGCGTTGCTCAAAATCTCAGTTTCACGATCGGGGTAAGAGCGCAACCAAATTGGTTCAGAACAGTCTACCACATAGGTGCCATCCGGTTGCGCCAGGCACCACAGCACATACACGGGCACATGATTGCGCAAAGCCAGCGGGATGTAAGTCACCGGCAATGAAGCCGGACGGCCAAAGAAGAGCGGGCGATAGGTTGCATCCGGCCAGGGACGGTCTAAGCCGGTCAGCACCGTGCCGCCGGCTTGCAACCACTGACGCGCCCGCTGCAACGCTTCGACCGTAAAGGGCACAATCTCGACCCCACTCAAGCGACGCAATTCATTTTGCAACTGATAGCCGGACGGCGGTTGCGGAAAGGACAACACCAGCAATCGCAACCCCATCTGTGCCAACGCCAGCCCGGCCAGGTCAAACGCGCCGGTGTGCGGGCCAACGAAAACCGCACCGCTGCGCGCCTGTTGACGCTCGGCCAACAAAGCCTGCAACCGCGCAGAAAGCACCACCATCCGTTGCACACGCCGCGAGGCGCGCAGGTTGTGATAATGATCAAACAATGCCCGCCCCGAAAACCCCAACACCTGACAAACCCGCCGATCCAGCTCGGTCGGCGAGAGCGTTCCATCGCTCAACACCCATTGATTGGCACGGATGGATTGCAGCATGGCCGAACGGCGTCGGCAAAGCAAACCGCGCGTTACCCAATCAATCAGCAGATATCCAAGCCAACGCGGCGTCACCTGACTGAGCGTCAGCATCAGCCCAACTGCCAGACGACCATTCGACAAGCGCTCAACCGAGAAGAAAGAACGCTGTTTTTTCACCTCAGGTCCATATCCTTTACCGAAGCTTTACGACTGTCTCGCAATTTTAGCACATCTTTCACCGCCAATTGAAACACACACCTTCTTCAAACGTTAACAATCTTGGGACTTGTAAATTTATTAATTTGTGTTAATATTTGTTTGCTGATTGTTGATAAACGAAGTCCACTTTTGGCCGTTCTTTTGGAGGTAAAGGTGTTCCCTGCACAAAAACTTCACCTAATCTTTGTGGCGCTCACGCTGTTAATTGCGCCACTGTTCGTCCCCGTTGCCCCTGTTTCATCCAACCAAACGGATCATACGCAGTTGCTCGCTACCGCAACCGGTGCACAAATCCAGGATCTTGGCGAGGTCGAAGCCAGCACGGTTACACTGCTCAACGGGCAACAAATTTTACGTCTCAAAGCCTATAACTTTGCCAGCGGGCAAGTTGTGGGCGCCGATTTTGCAAACGGCCAGGTCGTAGAGTACAACACCCTGGCCGCCGAAGCTGGCAAACAATGGCGTGAGCAGCACGGCGCCCTGACGCCTGCCACGGTCACGGCCCTTTCCAGCCTGGCGGCAGACGAACGCGTCAACGTTGCCGTGTGGCTTGCTGTGCAAGTTGAAAGCCTGCCGCGCCCCGAGCGCACCCCGCAACGCGCCGACTTTGACACCGCCGCAGCAGACGCGACACAAGATGTTGCCTACGCCCCGCTTTCCGGCATAGAAATTGAAGGCAAGCCGGTTGTGCAGCCCTTGACCGACTCGGCCATCCCTGCGGAGGTGCGCGACTCGCTTAGCACTCGCAGCAGCGGCGAAAACGTGACCGAAACGCCCAAGACGGAAGCCGAAATTGTCGCCAACCGTCAGGCCCAAAGCGATGCCCTGCCCTCAGCCGCAGCGGATACAGAAATCGCTGCGTTCAAAGCCGCCAACGACGCCTACATTCGCAGCCAAATTGCCCCGGCCCGCGCCCAATTCTTGCAAAAACTGGAAGCCAACGGGCTCAAGTCTACCTACGCCAGCGAAATGGTGCCAATGGCCTATTTGCCCAACCTGACGCGCAGCGAAGTCGAAAAGCTGGCCTTCTGGCCTGAAATTGACGCCATCTACATCGTCCCGGATCAGGCCGGCCCTAGCTTGAACATCGCCCGCATTTCACAAAACGCGCACCTGATCTCGAATGTTGGCTACACCGGCAATGGGGTCAATGTCTCTGTCACCGAGGGGGAGCGCGCCTTCTTTGGCAACCCCTACCTGACTCTTGACCAGGCATATGACGGCTCAAAACCTTATGCCGACCACCCAACCGCGGTTGCCGGTTTCATCCGCAGCACCTTCACCAACACCTTCTTCAATTACGAGGGGCTGGCCAAAGCCGCAACGGTAGACAGTGCCAATGGTTCCTATTCTGATTTTGGCGTGATGAGCGCCGCCATGGATTGGGGCGCAAGCAACAACACCGTGCTGAACAACAGCTGGTATTGGGATAGCAGCAACAACCCCTCCTTCTGGTCTGTGGACCGTCAGCAAGATTACTATGTGCGTTACAACTATGACTTTGTCACCGTTGCGGCGGGCAATTTTGGCAATGGCTGTGGCAGCAACTTCAGCAGCTATGTCCTTTCGCCCGCCAAGGGCTATAACGTCATGACGGTTGGCAACTACGATGACCTGGATACAATTGGCTGGAGTGGCGACGCCATGGATATATGCAGCAGCTATGGTGACCCGGCCAACGATGGCAACACCATTTTCCACGCCAAGCCCGAAGTTTCGGCGATTGGCACAGGCATGTCCAGCACCCTGGCCAATTCGTCTGCGCCCTATGTTGGGCCAGTGGGCAGCGGCACAAGCTACGCTTCCCCCATGGTCGCCGCCCTGGCAGCAGATTTGATCCAGGCTGTGCCGGCTTTTAGCTCCGAGCCCGAAGTGTTGCGGGCGTTGATCATGGCCACGGCGCTGCACAACATCGAAGGCAGCAGCCGCTACAGCGATGTAGATGGCGCCGGCGGCATTGATGTCAGTGCAGCCCTGGCAAGCGCCGAACGCGGCAATTACCAATCCACTTTCATTGATGCCAGCACGACCTACCCAATCACCTACACTCAATATGCGTATGCGGGCGAGAAAGTGCGCTTTGCCATCAGCTGGCTCTCTAACCCCACCAGCGACTACACGACCGACCCATTGCCGGTAGACCTTGACCTATCCGCCTACCGTGCTGATGGCACAACCTACATCACCGGTTCAGCAAGCATCAGCAACAACTTCGAAATTGTCGAGTTCACCGCCCCCGCCTCTGAAACCTATCAATTCAAGGTCGCACGCTTTGGCAGCCATAGCGGCAACGGCACCTGGCTGGGTGCTGGTTGGTGGCGCGGCGTCTATCGCATCAGCCCCAACGCTGGCTATAGCGACCCACAAGCCACGCCGCTTGGCACACACCTGGCTGTTTACCCCAACAACTGGTCACCCAGCACCTACTGGCGTGCCTTTGGCATCCGCTCAGACGATGGTGGAGATCATGACCTGTACATGACCACAAGCAGTGAATTCGATGACCCAAGCACCCGCACCGAATTGGCCGCATCCAAATCCGGTTTCAACGACGACATCATTGTCGTTGATGGCAATCACTGGACCCCAGCCGTGCCAGAACACTATCAGGTAAAACGGTATAGCGGCAGCGGCGGCTATAAGGTTGGCTGGTCGAACCAGGGCATTGCCATCTATTGGCCTGGCACCTATGGGCCCTACACCATGAGCTCTTCCCAGGTCGTACAAGTCTTTGATCTCTATGTGTCCAACACACACTCCGTACGCGTCTCCATCGTTCCGACCGGCAGCAATGCCAGCAACCTGGCTGTGTACCTCTACAAATCAGATCCCAGCACGCAAACCGGCATGGCGCTGCAAAAATGGGAGGCCGTTCGCTATTCGGATAGCAGCTCAGACCCAACAACCGTTGAGCGGATCACGTATGCATCTGAAAGTGACTGGTATGGATTGGTTGTGTCCAACCGCAGCAGCAGCACTGCCTCTTATTACATCGTCATTGAATTGCTGCAAAACTTATACCTGCCCGGCGTGCTCCGCTGAGGAGAAACTTTTCGGGATCGTTGAACGTCTGATGGGTGAGGGTCGTGACCCTCACCCATCCTGTTTTGGAGGTTGACCGATGAACAAACTCTTTTCCACTTTGGCGATGCTGGCTTGCCTGGCACTTTCGGCCTGTGCCAGCCCTGCTACCGAAACACCCTCAGCCGCGGCTGGCGAAACCAACCTGGCTGAGTTTGAAGGCGTACGGGTAACCCTCGTCTCGTTTGGTGCCCCCATGGCCGGGGAACACAAAGCCCAAGCACTTTACACCGTCTTGAACGGCACGACCCATAACACAACCATTGAAGCGAGTCTGCCCGATGAGCTGAAAACCGTGCTGCAAGAAGCGCTTGCTGCCAGCCCACAAGACGTGTACGTCATCCTATACGCCGGGCCGCAACCCAGCAGCGGCTATGCCCTGCAAATTGATGATGTGAAGCTGAACGGCAACGATCTGCAAATCACGTATCGCATTGCGCCACCGCCACCCAGCACCGGTGCAGCAACTGTCATCACCCATCCCTACGTGTTGCTGCGGGTCAGTGGCCCCAAGGCTGCCGACCTTAACGTCACCTTCACAGAAGCCAAATGATTGGAGACCCCGGGTCAGGGTTTCATGCTATACTGAAGCAAGAAAGGTTACGTACCGATGGAAACCCTGCCCTCTTTTCAACTTGACGGAAAAATTGCCCTGGTAACCGGCGCCGGGCGCGGCATTGGCCGCGCCTGCGCACTGGCCCTGGCACAGGCTGGCGCGGATGTCGTCTTGGGGCTCAAAAACGCCTCGTCCCACCCGGATGTCTGCGCCGAGATTGAAGCCCTGGGCCGAAAAGCCCTGCCCGTGCAAATGAACGTCGCTCACCTGCCCGAAATTCACTCGGCAGTTGAGTCCGCCTTGCAACATTTTGGGCGAATTGACATTCTGGTCAACAACGCTGGCATCGGCGCCCCCAACCTGGCCGAAGCCGTCACCGAACAAGATTTTGATGAGACCCTGGCGGTCAACCTGAAGGGCACCTTCTTCACCGCCCAAACCGTCGGCAAAGCCATGATTGCCCAAGGCAACGGCGGACGCATCATCAACCTCAGCTCTCAGGCGGGCTTCGTCGCCCTGCGTTCCGAATCCGTTTACTGTATGACCAAAGCCGCCATTGCACACCTGACCAAATGCCTGGCCCTGGAATGGGCCACCTATGGCATTCAGGTCAACGCCGTCGCCCCAACCTTCATTGAAACGCCGGGCACCGAAAAATGGCTCGGAGACGAGGCCTTTCGCGCCTCGGTGCTGCAGCGCATTCCCTTAGGCCGGGTAGGGCACCCCATGGATGTCGCCGGAGCGGTCGTTTTCCTTGCCTCACCGGCGGCGAACCTCATCACCGGTGTCACGCTGCTCATTGATGGCGGTTGGACGCTGGCCTAGCCATGCAAACGGCGCCCCAAATTGGGGCGCCGCTAAACTTTTGCGTTGCAATCCTCGCTCAGGCGAGTTCGGCTTCCAATTGCCGGACGAGGGCATCAATCACATCGAAGCCACCCTGCCAAAAAGCCGCCTGACGGACATCAATGCCGGCCTCTGCCAAAATCTCAACCGGGGCCTTTGAGCCGCCCGTGGCCAAAATCTTGAGGTAACGCGGCTTGAACGACTCGCCTTCGACCTTGAATTGCTGATAGAGAGCAAAGACCAACAACTGCCCAAAGGCATAGGCATAGACATAAAACGGGGTGTGATAAATGTGTGGAATGGAGACCCATTCCCAGCGGAATTCATCGGACACCTCAACCGCATCGCCAAACTGTGCCCGCAAGGCAGCCAAATAGGCCTCAGACAGGTCATCTACCGAAGCGCCCTCATTGATCATTTCATGCGCCTGACGCTCGAACAGGCAGAAGAAGGCCTGACGCTGAATGGTGGCGTAGGCATCATCCACCTGACGGAAGAGGATATCGCGGCGCACCGCCGGGTCGGTTTCCTGAGCCAGCAGGCGATCCATCAACATCATTTCGCCAAAGGTCGAGGCCGTCTCGGCCAATGGCAGGCAAGAATGGAAGGTGAAGAGGCTGTGATCGGCGGCCATCATCGAGTGAATGGCGTGACCAAGCTCATGCGCCAGGGTTGCCACATCATCGGCACGCTGCTGATAGTTGACCAACACCCAAGGCGTGAGGCGCGGCGAGGTCGAGGCGCAGAACGCGCCGCCACGCTTGCCCTTGCGCACTTCGCTATCAAGGTGATCTTGCTCAAACACGCGGCGGGCCAACTCCTCCAGGCGCGGGTCAAATTGCCGGAACGAATCGAACACCATCTCAGCAGCCTGCCCAAAAGGATATTGCTTATCCGAGCGCGCAATCGGTGCATAGACATCATAGCGGCGCAGGCGCTCCATGCCCAGCAAGCGCGCCTTGAGGCGGAAGAAGCGCTGGAAGATGCCCACATTGCGCTGTGCCACTTCCAACAGGGTATCTACCACCTCGTCGGGAATATCATTGGCCAGGTTGCGCACCGAAATCGGCTGTGCATAGCCGCGCAGGCCCAGGCCTTCGTTGCGCCAGTCGCGCACCAGGGTTTGGTAGATCTGCCCCAATACCGGGCCATCTTTGCCATACACTTCATAAAGCTTTTGATAAGCAGCGGCGCGCAGTTCGGGGTCATGCTGCCGCACCAACGAAGTCAGCTCACCGCGCGTCAGCTCACGCCGCTCGCCATTGACTTCCAGCTCAAAGACATAGCGGTTGGTAATCGTATCATACAGTGTGCGCAGAGCGTTGGCGCCAGTCACATCCTTGATGTTGATAATTTTTTCTTCGGCCTCGGAGAGGGTATGCGGCTTGAAATGGCGCATCTCCTCCAGCCAATAGCGATAATCGCCCGAAACGGCCATCAGCCGTTCGGCGTTGGCATCATCGAGCATCTTCCACCACAACGAGAAGAAAAGCGTCTCATTGGTAATGTCAGCAGTAAATTGTTCGACGCGCGCCATCAAAGCCAATGTTGCCTGATTTTGGGTATCCTCGGCAAAGGCCAGGCCGGCATAGCTGTTCATGCGATAGAGCAGGTCGGAAAGCTCTTCATAGCGCCGGGCAAGCGCCAAAAAATCGGCGCTGGGAATATCGGGCGTCAGTTGCTCGCGCACCTGCGTAAAATCGCTTGCCATTTGTTTCACCTGAACAAAGGCCGCTTCCAGTTCTGGGCTATTGGGGGCAGGGAAAAGGTCTGCAAGGCTCCAGCGCTTTTGCTGGAATGGATAGGTTGATTCTGTCATGGATATACCTCTTTGAGAAAGAACGGAACGATGACTGATTATAACACGGGCCGAAAGCCGCTACAATTGGTGTGTCTAAACCCACAACGCATAATTCATTGGGGATGATTCTGTGGAAACTGACCGCTGCACAAGAATTGCAAAACAATGTACAATTTTTGCATTGTTTGGGAACCAAACCGCACTCTCAGGCGTCTCATTCCCAACCCTTTTCAAGCACAGGTTGATTTTGTGCTGCAACTTTTCAGGAGACTTATGACTGACATTGAACTTGACGAAACCCCGCAAGAACAACCGCGCCGTCTGCACTTTGAATGGCTGCTGCCAACACTGATTAGCCCACGGCGCACACTGACTGCCATTGCCAGCAAGGAAAAAGCCGTCTGGCTGACGCCGTTGCTGGTGCTGAGCATTCTGGCCATTGTGCTGGTGCTGATTGCCGGGCCAGTGCGGCAGCAAATGACGCAAACAGATGGCACCTTGCCCGAAGGCTTTGAGTATTGGTCCATGGAACAACAGCAAGCCTACCTGCAAACCACGCAAAGCACCTCCGGGCCCATGTTTGTATACGTCTTCCCGGCGCTGGGCGCCCTGCTGGGCATTTGGATCAACTGGCTGCTGCTGAGCATTCTGCTCCACCTGGGCTTGACCATGGTCGGCAGCCGCAGTTCCAGCGCGGCGTCCTTCAACCTGGTTGGCTGGGCCAGCCTGCCGCTTGGCCTGCGTTCGATCGTGCAAGGCATCGCCATCCTCTCCACCCACAGCCTGATTCAGGGACAAGGGCTGTCTGGCTTTGTGACCCCGGCAGGGGGCTTTTCCACCTTTGCTTCAGCACTGCTAGGCTTTGTGGATATTTACTTCCTGTGGATGGTAGCGCTGCTGCTGATCGGTGTGCGCCCCATGTCGCACCTCAGCCGCGCCAAAGCCTGGACGGTGACCCTCTTCATCGTCTTGCTCACCCTGGCCCTGCGCTCTCTGCCAGCCTTCATTGCCGGGCAACTGGGCGGGCTGCTCAATGGGAGTGGGGGCGGATTCTTCTTTTTCTAAGCCATGAACAGCGCTTCCCCCCTCATTGTCATCCGGCAACTGCGCAAAACCTTTGTGCTCGGTCGCTCCACCGTGCACGCCCTGGCCGGCGTAGACCTCGATATTCCGGTTGGCTCGTTCACCGTGCTGATGGGCCCTTCCGGCTCTGGCAAAAGCACCCTGCTCTACCTGATCGGTGGGCTCGATCGCCTGACCTCCGGCAGCATTCACGTCAACGGGCAGGCACTGGAGACCATGGATGAAAACGCCCTGGCGCTCTATCGCCGCCGCACGGTCGGTTTCATCTTTCAATCCTTCAACCTCGTCTCTAGCATGACGGCCTTGGAAAACATCGCTTTTCCGATGCGCTTTTCCGGGCAAAATGGCGCTGCCCGGCGCAAACGCGCCATGGAGCTATTGCGTCAGATAGGGCTGGAAAAACGTTCCCATCACCGTCCCACCGAGCTTTCGGGCGGGCAGCAACAGCGCGTGGCGATTGCCCGCGCCCTGGTCAACGACCCGCCGCTCATCCTAGCCGACGAGCCGACCGGCAACCTGGATACGAGCAGCGGCTATGCCATCATGCAGTTGCTCAGCGAATTGCACCGCAGCGGACGCACCGTAGTGGTCGTGACCCACGACCCGCGCATGACGCGCTTTGCCACCCACACACTGTATTTGTTGGATGGTCACATCGTCAGCGAGGCCGAATATGAAGCGGCCTCCAAATTTGAAATCCCCTCGGAGGTATCTCCCGCATGAACAAGTCTTCTCGCTTTTTGCTGTTTTTGCTCCCCTTGCTATTGCTCTTCCTCAACATTGCCCCGTCCGTGAGCGCCCAAGATGTTCCAACCGCTACCCCAACACCGGCCTCATCGGACGCCCGTCCGCTGATTGTGCTGGATTCCTATTCAACCGGCTTTAACGCCATCAGCCCCGGCCAAAACTTCGACCTCGATTTGCAGCTGCACAACATCGGTCAGCATGGCGCGGTGAACATCATCGCCGTCTTCAGCAGCGCGGAATTTTTCCCAAAAGATACCGGCGGCGTTTTGGCGCTCAACCACATTCCACCGACCGGCGACCGCACCATCACGCAGCCCTTCACCGCGGCGACTGACTTGTGGGGCAAAACGGTTGGCACGATCAACGTTCAGCTGACCTATAATGAAGAAGACACCGGCATCCCCTACACGGCAAGCTTTACCATCTCGGTTGACATCAAACAACCCAACTACAACCCCAAACCAACGGCAACGCCAACCGCGATGAATATCATCCGTCCGCAGCTTGTGGTGGATAGCTATAGCAGCGATGTGGAAATCCTTCAACCTGGCACAATCTTCAACCTCAATCTCAAGATCCGCAACCTGGGCAACGCCGATGCCAAAGCGGTGACGATGGTGCTGGGCGGGGGGGCTTCGGTCAGCACCGATGCTTCGGGCACCCAACAGCCGGGCGGCGTTTCGGGCAGCGGCGCCGACCTGACCAATTTTGCCCCGCTTGGCAGCTCCAACCTCGTCTACCTGGGCGATATTGCCCAAGGGAACAGCGTAGATGCATCGCCAAGTCTGATCGTCAGCGTGGCGGCCAACCCGGGTGCTTACCCATTCAAGCTCTCCTTCGTGTATACCGACGAGAAAAAGGGCACGCGCATTGTGGATGATCAGGCCATCACGCTGCTCATTTACAGCTTGCCCGTCGTCGAGGTTGGCTTTTACCGCCCGCCCGATCCATTCTTCAACGGCATGATGAGCCAATTGCCCTTGCAGGTGACCAATTTGGGGCGCAAAAGTGCCGTGCTGGGCAACCTACAAGTGCGCACCGACAATGGCGAACTGACCAACAACACAGCTCTGGTAGGCGCGCTGGACCCGGGCGGCTACTTCACCCTGGATGCCAACCTGATGCCCTACAGCGCCGGGCCGCTGGATTTGCAAATCTCAATCAACTACATGGACGATTTCAACCAAACCCGCACCATTACCCAAACGCTGACCGTGGATGTGCAGGAAATGGAAATGCCCACCCCCGACCCGGGCTTTGACCCCAACGCGCCGATCGAACCGCCCGTAACCGAAGAGACCCTCTGGCAAAAGATTGTACGCTTCTTCAAAGGCCTGCTGGGGCTGGGCAGTCAGGCCCCGCAGCCCGATACTTGGGTCGAACCCCAACCCGAAGACGCGCCCGTTCCTGCCCCCATGCCCGGCGGCAAAGGATAAACTGCAATGCGCTTCTTTGATTTGCTCAGCCTCATCAGCAGCAATCTGTCACGGCGCAAAGGTCGCGTTGTGCTGACGGCGATTGGCGTCGTCATCGGCACAGCTGCGGTCATCATCCTCGTTTCGCTAGCCAACGGACTGCAAAAGAGCGCCACCAGTCAGCTGTGGGGTATTTCGGACTTGAAGATGATTCAGGTTTCGCCAAATTATGGCGGCGGCGAAGGCGGGCCAGGCATAGTCGGTGGCAAAGGCGGTGGTGGAGGAGGCAGTAATCAACAATTGCTCACCCCGCAAACGCTGAAGGAGCTGGCCGCCCTGCCGGGAGTGGAGGCAGTCATTCCACGCGACTATCTTTACTCTTACGCCCAAATGCGCTTTGGCAAGCTTGAAACCTATCCGCAGCTTGTGGGCATTGAGGCAGCCAACCTGGATGTCTTCGAATACCCGTTGCAAGGCGGCAGCACAGAGCTGCAACGCGGCACGGCGGTGGTGGGGAGCTGGGTGGCGCGCAGCTTCTATGATCCCAGCCTGCGGCCGGGGCAAGATCCGCCCCCGCCACCGGATTTGCTCGGGCAGACCGTCCGCCTGGAAATTGTCAAATGGTCTAACGATGGCCAGGAAATCCGCAAGAAGATCAGCCTGCGCATCGTGGGTGTGCTGCAAGAAACGCGCGGTGAAGCGGATGGAATGGTATTTGTCTCCATGGGCGAATTGACCCAATGGAATGAGTGGGTCAACAACAAACGCATCAACCGCAGCAAAGATGGCTATACCAATGTCGTTGTCAAGGCCACAGACCCGAACAACGTGATTGAATTGGCCAATCAGATCAACGAAATGGGCTTTCAGGCCTACACGCCGCAATCCTACGTTCAAAACATCAACAGCTTCTTCATCGTCCTGCAGATCGTCTTTGGTGGGGTTGGTGCGATTGCCCTGTTGGTGGCCGCCATTGGCATTGCCAACACGATGACCATGGCGATTCTGGAACGCACGCGCGAGATTGGCCTGATGAAAGCAATCGGTGCAAGCAACCGCGATGTGCTGAGCATCTTCCTCGGTGAAGCCGCCGGGATTGGCTTCCTGGGCGGGCTAGGCGGGGTGCTGATTGGCTGGGTCACCGCGCAACTGCTGAACATCGTTGCCGCCAACTACCTGGCAGCACAAGCGGCACAGAGCGGCGGGCCGCCCACCACAATCGCCCTCAGCACCCCTGTGTGGCTCATGTTGTTTGGGCTCATCTTCGCCACATTGATCGGTTTGCTTTCTGGGCTTTACCCGGCACTGCGCGCCGCCACGCTCATGCCGGTCACAGCGCTAAAATACGAGTAAAAACATCCCTCCCCCCGGTTTTCGGGGGGAGGGAATGCTTTCTAGCGGATGATCATCGGTAGATAGAGATACTCACCCACATCGGTAATCGTAATCGTGACTGTCACCGGTGCGGTGAAAACTGCGCCATCGTAAACGGAATAGGTGAAGGTCACCTGTCCAAAGAAATTGGGCGGCGGGGTATAGTCAAACGAGCCGTCTTCGTTGAAAGTCAGGCTACCAACCAGGGGGGCGCTTTGCAACACAGCCGTCAAGATATCACCATCCACATCGGCATCATTGGCCAACACGCCCGGCGCTGAAACGGTCAGCATTGTATCCTCATCCATGACATAGGCATCTGCCTCGGCGGTCGGCGCATCATTGACCGCCGTGACGATGAGCGTCACCGTCGCCACGTTGCTATCTGCCGCACCGTCGTTGACGAAGAAGGTGAAGCTATCCGCGCCGTTGTAATCGGGCGCCGGGGTATAGGTCAGGTTGGGCGCCGTGCCGCTCAACGTACCGTGCATCGGGCTGCCAACGCTCCAGGTCAACGGATCACCTTCGACATCCGCCGCAGTCAGCGTAATCGGCAGCGGCACATCTTCCGCCGTCGTCAGCACCTGACCCGTCGCGGTCGGCGCATCATTGACCGCCGTGACGGTGAGCGTCACCGTCGCCACGTTGCTATCTGCCACACCGTCGTTGACGAAGAAAGTGAAGCTATCCGCGCCGTTGTAATCGGGCGCCGGGGTATAGGTCAGGTTGGGCGCCGTGCCGCTCAACGTACCGTGTGCCGGGCTGCCAACGCTCCAGGTCAGCGGGTCGCCATCCACATCCGCCGCAATCAACGTCAACGGCAGCGGCACATCTTCCGCCGTCGTCAGCGCCTGCCCCGTTGCGGTCGGCGCATCATTGACCGCCGTGACGGTGAGCGTCACCGTCGCCACGTTGCTATCTGCCACACCGTCGTT
>JAIWNK010000061.1 GCA_020216845.1 Anaerolinea sp.
CTTGATGGCCCCCATTGAGGGGGTGACATTCGAGTCCATCCGGGCCCATTTTGGCTTGATGGCCCCCATTGAGGGGGTGACATTCGCGTCCATCCGGGCCCATTTTGGCTTGATGGCCCCCGTGGCCAAAATCCACCCGACGCACCCGTAGGGGCATGGCGGTCTTATCCCAGACGTTGACCCTTGCACACCCGCCATGCCCCCCCCTTTCCCCCCCTCTCCCTATGGGAGAGGGCCGGGGTGAGGGACAACCTTCACCCGCATATGCAAGCCGCCCTTAGGGCGCAACGTCACCAGCGGCATCGCCGGCACTTCTTCCTCTCCGACCAGCTCCAACCGAAAACGCTGCGTCACCGCTGCCAAAATCAGCTGCGCCTCCACCTGTGCAAACTGCGAGCCAATGCACAAGCGCGGCCCGCCGCCAAACGGAATGTAGCGATAGCGCGGACGGCCCTGTTCCACATCCTGTGCAAACCGCCGCGGGTCAAACACCTCCGCCTCCGGCCAATATGCCGGGTGACGATGCAACACATATGGGCTCAGAATCATCAAAGCCCCCGCCGGAATTGTCACGCCCTCCAACGCATCTGCTGCAATTGCCTGACGGGTAATCAACCATGCCGGCGGATAAAGCCGCAGCGCCTCATTGAACACCTGTGCCGTCCAGGGCAAATTGGCCAAATCTGCACTGCCCGGCATGCGCCCGCCCAATTGAACCTGCACCTCATCCCGCAATTTCTGCCAAACAGACGGATTGCGCGCCAACAAATACCACGTCCAGGTCAAACTGCTTGCCACCGTCTCATGCCCGGCAATCAGCAACGTGATTACCTCATCGCGCAGCTCACGGCGCGTCATTGCTGCACCCGTTTCCGGGTCGCGCGCCCTGAGCAACATTCCCAGCATATCTTCGCCCGGCTCACCGCTCGTCAATCGCTCATCCATCAATGCATACACCGCCGCATCCAAATCGGCCACAGCCCGCCGAAAACGCACATTGCGCGGCGTTGGCACCCACAAAGGCGGCGTGATCAGATTCTGCGCCTGATAGACAATATGATCCAGCGCCGTCAAAGTTGCCTGCGTCAGCTGTTGTGCCGAACGGCTCAGGTCAATGCTGAACAACGCCTTGCCAACCACCTCCAACGTCAGGCGCATCATCTGCTGATCCACATCCAACACCTCGCCGCGCTGTGCAGCCCCTTCCCACTCCGTCAACATGCGCTCGACCGCGGGGATTACCACCTGATCCAGCGCGGCCAGGCGCGGACGAGAAAAAGCCGGTTGTTCCAAACGGCGGTTGCGCAACCAAATTTCGCCATCGCTGGTCAACAAGCCGCGTCCGGTCACCTGCGCAAGCGAATTGTATTGAATCGTGTTCTTGCTGTAATTGCGGTGATTATCCTGCAAAATATGTCGCACCCAGGTATCGCGGTTGACCAAAAACGCCTCAATCCGCCCAACCGAAAAACGCACCAAATCCCCCTGTTTGGCACAATCCAGCAAAAAAGCAGGCGTGTTGGCGCGAATTTGACCCAAGCGCGGCAGCAAATCGGGCCCTGTGATCGTCGGAATCGTTGCACTCATGCCCATCACCTCCAAAGCTGTAAAAAAGTGCAGCAGATCATCCAAGAGGTGACCTGCAGCAAGAATCAACAACCGCTTAACCGGTTAGCGCACCCACAAATCCAATTGATCCACCTGCACAGTCAGGTTTTGGGTCGCATCTGCTCCGACAAACACGCCCATCCAACCGGAGGAAAACGTGCTATCGTCCACCTGACTAAGTTTAACGCCATTGACATACATCGTCAGGCGGCTGCCCTCTGCCAAAACGCCAACGCGATTGGTCTGCATTGGCCCAGCCAAAATGGCCGGGTTGGCTGTCCAGTACACATGGGTTGTCCATTTGCCATCCGGCTTAATCGAGCCATCCCATTCCGCAATGCGATACTTACCGTCGCAACCAATCCCGAACAAATAACCTCGATTGGCGGGCGATTTCTCTGGCACACGCACAAACAAACCGAAATGGTCGCTGCCCGAACAAGCCTCAAAACGCCCACTGATTTCAACATAGAAATTATTGACCGGCCCATAGGTCGTCAGCCGCCAGCCATCCGTCTCGGTTAAAGCCGTCAGCAACATTGTACCATCGCGAAACGTGATCGCCGTATACGCATCTTGCCCGGTTGGCCAGGCATCGCCGTTGGCCATCGTATCGCTATACGTTGGAGCGCCTAACCCTTGCCGAATATCATCCGCAGCCAAGGTTGGCGAAGGCAAGGGCGTGTTTGTTGCCGTCGGCGGCACGGCCGTTGCCGTTGGCGAGGCAAGCGGCGCATCAGTTACCGCCGGTTTTGTGGCCGTTGCCTGCGGAAGCTCTGCACTCGTCGGCTGTGCGGTATTGGTCACAACCATGGGCGTCTGCGTTGCCACGGGCGTTTCAACGATCGGCGGTGCCAGCGGAGCAGTCGGCAGCGCCTCCGACGGAACCGTCGGCGTCGGTTGCGCCGTCAAAATCTGCGCCACCAATGTGGCCTGCTCCGATTCGGATGGCGCTGTTGGTGCGTTCCCACCCAACAACGAACAACCGCTCAACAACACCATGACCAAGATCCAAATGATCGGGCTTTTTCTCATCTCTCACTCCTTGAAAAACTCAATTTACCACAAAGACGCCGTTTGGGCCAGTCAAGTTCCTGCCTACAGCTTATATCCAATCATGCGCAAAAAGCCTTTGCGCCAGGCCTGACCTTCCTCTCCTTCAATGCCCAAAGGCTGCTGACCATCCAACACGCCCAAAATACCACGTCCTTCACCAGAGGCAGCAACAACCACCTGTGTCGGGTTGGCCGTAGCGCAAAAAATGCGGCACACCTCTGGCACTGCCTGAACTGCTTTGAGCACATTGATCGGATAGAACCCCTCGCCAAGGAAAATGATGAAACTGTGACCCGCGCCAATCGCCTGTGCATTGCGCTGTGCCAGCTCAATCAACTGCGGATCATTGCCACTCCAGCGAATGAGCCGCTCACCTGATGCTTCACAAAACGCCAGGCCAAAGCGAATGCCCGGCACGCTATTGACCAATGCTTCGTGCACATCTTCCACCGTCTTGATGAAATGCGCCTGACCCAAAATGAAGTTGAGCGCTTCCGGTTTTTCAACCCTCACCAGTTCCAATTCCATGATCATCTACTCCTTTCTGTGCATGATTATAGACTAAGGCACGCAATTATGCAGGTCATACAATCGTCGAAATTGACCCGCATCCTCCCGCAACTCTTCAAGCAACACCACACAAGCATCCTGCCAGGCAGCCCGATCCTGCTCAGAAAGCCGCCGCCAGTCTTGCTCATCCAAATAAGCATAGCCAAACCCTGCCTGCGCCAACAGGCGCGGTTGCAAATGCTGACTCCATTCCTGCACCTCCGGTTTGGCCACATACCAGTTGAGATGCGTATTCGTTGCCCGGCCAAACACCGTCACCGCTCGCGAAGGAAACGCATCAAAAATTTTGGCGTCCTGCGGCAATTCATTCCAATAATGTTGTGTCATTTTGGCATCAAGATACCCCAAGAAGGTTGATGCCTGAGGGCGCGCCATGGCAAACACATTCGTAATGGCCACCATCACCCCCGAAGCACAGGCCAACGCCAGCAAACCGCCCGCCCAGGCAGCACGCGCCGAAGAGCGCTGTGCCCAACGCCAGCCCAACGGCACAGCCCACAACAAACAACTACTGAAGAAGAAATACAACCGTTCCGTATTCGCCGCCCCCTCTGACCCACTATATTGCACAAACAAAGAAAACAGCGAAAGCAACGTCGCCAGGCCAAAAGCCGCCTCAAACCAGCGCTCAGCCCGCAACGCCCGCCAGCCCCAATAGAGCACCGCAGGCAAAACCAACAACAACGGGCCCGCTTCCAACAATGCTGCCAACAAAGTCAGCGGCTGCAACAAATTCAGGCTGCCCAAATGGCGCGACACCAAGGTCGGTTGCCAATCAAAGGCAAAACCAACCGTATGATACGATCCCCCCACTTCATTGCGCACCAGGCGATAGAGAATATCATACAAAGCACCACCCTGAAAAACCCCCAACAGCATCCCGGCAATCAACACGCCCAACCAATCGGTCAGACGGCGCGGCAGGCGCAGCGAACGGCGCCGCAGCGCGACCGCAACCGCCAGAAAGCCAAACGCAGCATAGAGGTAGACGACTTCCGCTTCGGTCAAGAACGACAAACCAGCCAACGCAAAAGCGCTCAACGCAGCTGCCCAGCGATTGCGCCAACGGGTTGCCGTCAACAGCAGCCATAGCAACACCGCCAGGTCAAGCAAACTGACCGGACTACACTGTGCCAACACGCCCGGGTGAAAAAAGCCATTGCCAACCGCGAACCAATACGGCTGCGGCCCGCTTCCTTCAATGCCCCACACGCTGAATAAAGCATCCTCCAGGTTGGCCCCGCTCGCCAACCCACTGCCAATCATCACCACCTGCCGCGACAGAGCATCCATCCATGCGCCGGGCAACAGCAGCAACAGCCAGCGCGTGCCCGAAGCAAACAGCGCTGCCGCCCCGCCCAACCATGCCGCCAGGCGACGATGCGTCAACCGCTGTGACCAGGCGACCATCAGAGCCACAAACAGCGTCAAGCCAAGAGCCCGCGCCGCATCCAGCGTCACCCACACCATCTGCCCGCTCAATCGGGTTACCTGCGCCGCTACCAACAACACGAAATAATGATACGGATACCGCAATGCACCATTGAGCGGAAAATGCGGCGGTACATCGCCGGTCGCCAGCAAAGAAACTGTTGGCAAATGAGCAAAGTCATCGAAAAGCGCCAAACCGCGCTGCATGGCAAAGGCTACTGCCCATAGCGCAGCCAGCCCAAGCCACTGCCCGGGCAGAATCGGCGGCAACCAATCGCGCCAGTATTGCCGGCGAAGCACCATAAAGATCAGGCCCGCCAGAAACACGCTCACCGCCGCTAACCAGCTCGCCAGGTTCAAGGGCAGCAGTTGCGCCAACAAATTGGCAAGCACAGTCTGCAACACCAAACCGCTCAACAACCCTAGCGGTAGCAACTCTCGTTCTTGCAAAACAAAAGCTGCACGCGTCAACCAAACCCCTCCGATTGCCCACAAAACAATCCAGGTGCCCAATTGGATGAGATTCACAACAGCTCCTTAATGAAAACGTTGCCCCCATTTTAACCGCTTTTTGCATTTAAGTCCCCACAAAGCCATCAGGTTATGCCCCATGGACAAAATTCTGCGTGTTTTGCGTCCGTGGTTTGCCTGATCCGACCAATTTTCAACGCCATCTCAAAACAAGAACGCCTCAGACTTTGTTGGTTGAAAGTCTGCCCTGAATGCGGTAAAATGAACAAACTTACAACCGAAAGGACTTCCCCTTGTTCGAACTCGTTTTTCTCGGCACTTCCGCTTCGGCCCCCTCAGCCAAACGAAACCTGCCAGCGCTAATCATCAAGCATGATGAATTTCGCTTTCTGGTAGATTGCGGCGAAGGCACACAACGTCAAATCCTTCAATCGGGCATTGGCTTCAAACGTATCAACCGAATTCTCATTACCCACAGTCATCTAGATCACATTTTAGGGTTAGCAGGCTTGCTTTCCACTTTTTTGCGTTGGGAAAGCATAGATGAAATGCAAATCTTTGGCTCACGCAGCTCGCTTGAGCGCGTCCACAACCTTCTGTATGGGGTTGTCTTGCGGGGCACCCCGCCACCTATGCCACTGTTGCTCATCCCGATTGAAAAAGGCCCTTTTATTGAAGAAAACGATTTCACCGTCTCGGCCTTTCCGGTCAATCACCGCGGCTCAGAAAGCCTTGGTTTTCTGTTTGAAGAGAAAGGCCGACGGCCCTTCCTGCCCGAAAAAGCGGAAGCACTTGGCATTCCGCAAGGCCCCTGGCGGCGCAACCTGGTTGAAGGGCAACCGGCCTGCTTGCCGGATGGCCGCACGATTGACCCCGAAGATGTGTTAGGCGATTTTCGCCCCGGCACGCGCCTGATCGTCATTGGCGACACCGGTGAAACCAGCAGCCTGACCGAGATCTGCCGTGACGCCAACGCCCTGGTAATTGAATCCACCTACTTAGAAGAAGAAGCCGATATGGCCGCCCAATTTGGGCATCTGACCGCCCGTCAGGCCGCCGAATTGGCTGCCCGTGCGGGCGTTGAACAGCTTTTCCTGACGCACATCTCGCGCCGCTACCGCGAACGTGACGTACTGGCCGAAGCAAAAGCCGTATTCCCCAATGTCGTCGTTGCGCGTGATTTCGACACATTCCAGGTCAAATCTGCGCTCTAAGCCCAACATCCAGACTTCTCTCGGTCTGGATGTTATTTTTTGAGGAGCCTCCATGAAAACCAAGTCTCTCTTTCTGACCGCGCTGGTGCTGGCAAGCATTTTGCTGAGCCTGCTCCAGCCTGCTCTTGTCACCGCCGCTCCGCTGCCAGCAGACACAGAGCCATTCGCCCCCATCATCAGCATGGATGTCAAGCATGATTTATCCATCCCGCTAACGCAAATGACACCCTTGCCCGCCACACAAGGCAACGGCCTGCCCCTAGAGCGCCTCGACCGCCCCAATGCGCAATCCTGGCTGCAATCCTTCCAGGTCACCGACCCAAATGCCGTGCAAACCTGGAATGGCATTCAAGCCATGCCTGCCCCCATCGTCAATTTCGATGGCGTCAACAACCGCAACGGCGTTCATCCCCCCGACACCAATGGTGATGTGGGCCCCAACCACTATGTGCAATGGGTCAACCTCTCCCTGCAAATTTGGGACAAAAACGGCAACTCGCTCTATGGCCCTGTCAACGGCAACACCATTTGGCAAGGGTTTGGCACACAATGCGAAACAACCAACAGCGGCGACCCGATTGTGCTATATGATGAATTGGCCGACCGTTGGTTCATCAGTCAGTTTTCAATCGGCTCCAGCTACTATGTCTGCATGGCCGTCTCACAAACCCCTGACCCAACCGGTGCCTGGTATCGCTATGCCTTTTTGTATAGCAACACCGTTATGAACGACTATCCCAAATTCGGCATCTGGCCCGATGGGTACTACATGAGCGTCAATCAGTTTTACGGCGACAGCGGCGTTGGCGTTGTTGCCTACGAACGCGAGCGCATGTTGCAAGGGCTTTCGGCGCGTCAGGTATACTTCAACCTCGGCAACGTTGCATCATACTGGGCTTTGCTGCCCTCCGACATGGATGGCACGCCCCCCCCTGCTGGCGCACCCAACTACTTCATCAACTGGGAAGATTCAACCTCCTTTGGCCCATCCGATGCACTGCGCGTGTGGAACTTTCATGTAGACTGGAACAACCCCGCCGCATCCACCTTTGGCATAGGTGGCCAACCCAACGTTGTCATTCCCACCGTCAGCCTCAACCCCAATCTATGCGGCGGCAACCGCAATTGCATTCCTCAGCTTGGCACCACAGCCAAACTGGATGCAATCGCCGGGCAAACCATGTACCGCGCCCAATATCGCAACTTCGGCGACCATCAAACCATTGTCGGCAACATGACCGTTGATGCCGGCAGCACCCATGCCGGCGTATATTGGTTCGAACTGCGCGATAGCGGCAGCGGTTTTGCCATGTATCAACAAGGCGTCTATGCGCCCGATGCCCTCCACCGTTGGATGGGCAGTGCCGCAATGGACTCATCTGGCAATATCGCCATTGGATACAGCGTCTCGGCCAGCACCATCTACCCCGAAATTCGCTACACCGGTCGCAGCGTAGATGACCCGCTCAACCAACTGCCCCAAGGCGAGGCAACCCTGCACGCTAGCAGCGGGGCTCAAACCAGCACCTATTACCGCTGGGGCGATTATAGCAACATTTCAGTAGACCCCGCCGATGGCTGCACCTTCTGGTTCACCACCGAATACATCACCTCGACTGGCTACGCCAACTGGGCCACCCGCATCGGCTCCTTCCGCTTCCCCAACTGTGCCGGCATCAGCGGCGGCAGCTTGCAAGGCGTGGTGACAGATGCGCAAACCGGGCTGCCGATCGAAGGCGCCCAGGTTCATGCTGGCTTCAGCAACCTGCTCACCGGCCCCGATGGCAGCTATAGCCTCAACCTGGTTGCCGGTACCTACACCATCGAAGTCTCCGCCTATGGCTACTTCAACGCCAGCCAAACGGTTGAAATCGTTGCCGATCAGACCACAACCGCCAACATCGCCCTCAACCCACGCCCACTTTCGGTTGTGCAAGGCTTCGTGCGCGATGGCGGCAGTCACAGCGGCATGCCGCTCTATGCCCGCCTGGATGTGTTCGGCGCCAAAACCCCACCGCTCTTCACCGACCCGCTCACCGGCGCTTATCAGGTGACCCTCATCGAAGGCTATGACTATAACTTCGTCATCACCCCCTTGCTACCCGGCTATCCGGTCACCAATCAAGCCGTCACTGCCCCCGCAGGCGGCGGCACACGCAACTTTAACCTATTGCCCAACCTGGATACCTGCGAAGCCCCAGGCTATAGCTACGGCAACGTCAGCCTATACGAACGCTTTGAAAGCGGTGCATTGCCAGACGGATGGAGCATCAAAAATTACACCACCTATGATGACAACTGGCGCTTTGATGACCCTGGCAACCGCGGCAACCTCACCGGCGGCAGCGGTGGTTTTGCCATCATGGATAGCAACTTCATCGGCGCCGGACGCACACAAAATATTGCTCTCGTTTCGCCGCTGCTCAACCTGAGCAGCCTTAGCACCGTCACCCTGGCCTTCGATACCGACTTCAACTATCACGGCGGTGAAACAGCCGATGTAGACATCAGCACCAATGGCGGCAGCAGCTGGAGCAACGTCTGGCGCAAAACCAGCGCCTATCGCGGCCCACAACATGTTGCGCTAAACCTGACCAGTCAACTAGCCGGAAAGAACAACGTCAAAATTCGCTTCCATTACTACAACGCCTCCAATGATCTCTGGTGGCAGGTAGATAACGTTCTGCTGGGTGCCGAACTGACTTGCACCGCCCAGGCGGGCGGGTTGGTCGTTGGTCACACGTTGGATGCCAACACCCTCACCCCGCTCAACGGCGTAACCGTCTCCAGCGGCGTGCATACCACCGCCTCGTTTGTCACCCCCGCCGATGACGCTCAGGATGACGGTCTCTTCATTGCCTTTGCCGCCCCCGGCACCCAAACGCTGCACGCCAGTTTCCCGAACTACAATGACCCGGCCCAAAGCGTGACGGTCGTGACCGATAGTGCCGTCGCCAAGAACCTGCCCCTTGCGGCCGGTCTGTTGAGCCTTTCGCCAGGCAGTGTCACCCAAATTCTGCCACAGCGCGGCCTTGCGCTCATCACCCTAACGCTTGAAAACAACGGCGGTGCCACGGCTACCTATCAAATCCAGGAAATGAATGGGCTCACTCAGGTTCCCACCCCCACAGGCCCCTTTGCTGGAGCAACACGGCACGTCGGCCCCAAACGCATGAGCGAAATGAGCGCGGAATACGTTCTGCTGCACGACTTCCCCAGCGCGCCCGAAATTGCCAATGCCGGTCAAACCCTGAGCAGCTTCGAAACCGGCCTGACCGGGCTTTGGGGCCTGGGTCTGACGCCCGATGGCCTTTGGCTCGGCTCGCTGCTGCCGGCGGGCGGCAACGGTCTCAACCTGCGCTATGTCAACGGGCAGCCAACCGATGACCAAATGGACACCTCTTTTGCCGGCGAGTGGGCCGCCGATATGGCCTATAACCCCCGCACCGGCATGATCTGGCAAATCGGCGTGGGCGGCAACGACTGCATCTATGAGCTCAACCCGGCCACACGCACCCCCACCGGTCGCAGCCTATGCCCCGGCTTTGGCATCTCGCAACGCGGCCTGGCCTATGACCCGATCAGCGACACTTTCTATGCCAGCTCGTGGAATGACGCCATTCTCTATCACTTCGACAGTCGCGGGCAAA
>JAIWNK010000062.1 GCA_020216845.1 Anaerolinea sp.
TGCTTGACTCGCACAACATCCAATTAGATGTTTCTGGTTTGGCCTTCAACCCAGATAGCGGCCTGCTCTATGCCTTGCAAAACGTCCCCGGCGATGTGTATGACATCTACGTCCTAGACCCCGGCAACAATTACGCCATCGTCGGCGCCTTCAATGTGCCCGACCTGCTTGACTACGGTCAAGGCGCACTTGACCTGAGCTGCGATGGCAGCCTATGGCTGACGGACCGCCTGAGCAACACCGTCTACCAGGTCAGCAGCGGCGAAAGCCATGCCTGCACCTATGCGGAAGTGGGCTGGTTGAATGTCACCCCCAGCAGCGGCAGCCTTGCCGCCGGCAACAGTGCCACCCTCACCCTCACCCTTTCAGCCCAGGGCCTCGATCTTGGCAGCTATGCTGCCCACCTGCTTGTTACCAGCAACACCCCCTATGCAGATATCAGCCTGCCTGTCACGTTGCAAGTGCAAGCCGGTCAACTGATCTTCCTACCCGCCTTGCAGCGCTAAGCGCTGCATACCGCAGCCATAACAAAAACAGCCCTGGATGCTCCAGGGCTGTTTTCATCCACCCAACAGGTCACGAGTTATTGGAAGTTAGAAAACCACTGCTCCCAATTCAGGGCAAAAACAATCGTCCAAATGATCGAAATCAACAGGGTCAAACCGCCCAACACAAGCCCGGCAATCGCAAAGCCGCGTTTCGAGGTCTTGAGCCCTAAAAAGCCCAATACCAGCGCACCAATTGCAAAAATACCATTACAGCAAGGCAAAACCCACAAACACAGGTTCAAAACACCCAACACCAGCGAGGTAATCGCCATCCAGGGCTTATCGTTTGCCGGCACAGCCGCCGGGGCTGGCTCATAGACCGGCGCAGGTTCAGGGGGCACAGGTTCGTAAGACATTGGTTTCTCCTTTTTACAAAAACAAAAAAACGCACAGCAACCAACACAAACTAAGCATACAAAAACTTTGCCTTGGCGTCAAGTCAAAAACCCGATTAGAAAACCGGCGATTAATTGGTAGGCAAGAACTGATTGATGTCAAAGCCACCATTTGCTGCAAGCCAGGCACCCGCAATCGCGTTGATGATCGTCAACAACAAACCCAGCCCAGACAAAACCAACCCAGCAATTGCCATCCCCTTTTTCGAAGAATTGAGGCCCAAGAACCCCAAAACCAAGCCAACAATTGCCAACGGCCCGCCGCAAATCGGCAACAGCCAGGAACAAAGATTAATGATCCCTAACACCAGCGATGCAATTGCCAGGCCCGACTTATCACTTGTTGGCGTTGAGGGGGCGGGTTGATAGACCGGCGCAGGTTCAGAGGGCACAGGTTCGTAAGACATTGGTTTCTCCTTTTGAAATTGAAAAAACAAAAAATGCATGACAATCATGCTCAACAAACTAAGCATACAAGAACTTCATCCGATAGTCAAGCCAAAAACCTGACCTTTTTCAAATCATGAGTCTTGCCATCCATCCCCGCACGTGTTATCATCAAGACAAGGTTTTCTATGATCAACTACGAACGCCGCGCCCGCACCCGCACGACCCTTTTGCTCATCATCCTCGCCACCCTGCCATTTTACTGCATTGGGCTGATTGTTCTACAGGTAGGGCGCGCCGCGCAACGTGCCACCCCAACGCCAACCTACACCATCACCCTTCCCCCAACTGCCACCATCCCCCTCACCCCCACCAACACCCCCTGGCAGTTTTCCTCACCTACCATCACGCTCACCCCCACCATCACCCCCACCTGGACAGCAAGCGTGACCTTCACCCCCTTCCTATCCCCCACCCGCACAGCGAGTCCAACCCTCACCTGGACGATGGTGCCATCCCTTACACCGACGCCCCCGCCTAGCCCCACCCCCACCCCCGCACCGCCAACAGAAACGCCAACCCCCGAGCCTTCTGCTACCACAACCCCGGTTGAAGGCCAACCATAAATCTTGTTTTGGGATACAATCAACTGATGAGCGATACACTTCTCCCCCTTCTCAAAAAACTGCTCTCCCTTTCGGGGCTTTCAGCCTATGAAGCCCCCGTGCGTGAGGTGATTGCCGAAGCCTGGCAACCGCTTGTAGATGAACTCAGCGTCAGCCGCTTGGGCAGCCTGCACGGACTACGCCGCGGCCAAGGTGCAGAGCCACGCCGGCGCATCTTACTTGCCGCCCACATGGACGCCATCGGCATGATGACTACCCAGGTTGTAGACGGTCTGTTGCGCTTCACCGAAATCGGCGGCATTGACCCGCGCATCTTGCCCGGACAGCCGGTGATCGTACATGGCCGCCGTGAACTGCCCGGCTATGTCGTCCAACCTGCCGATCGCCTCCTGCCCAAAGCCCTGCGCGGCAAGCCTGTGCCCATGAGTCACCTGTTGGTAGATGTTGGGCTGCCCGCCGATGAAGTCGCTGAATTGGTGCGCCCCGGTGACCTGATCTCCTTTGCTCAGCCGCCAATTGAATTGGGCGAAACCGTCCTTGCTGGTCACAGCCAGGATAATCGCGCTTCGGTTACAGCCGTCACCGCCTGCCTGCAAGAATTGCAACACATGCGCCATGCATGGGATGTTTGGGCAGTTGCCACCGCTCAAGAAGAAGAAACGCTTGGCGGCGGGTTTACCTCGCCCTTTGAAATTCGTCCCGACCTATGCGTTGCCATTGATGTCACGTTTGCGCGCGGCCCGGGCGTCTCTTCTGATCAGCGCGCCTTCCCGCTTGGTAAAGGCGTCACCCTCGGTTGGGGTCCCAACATTCACCCCGCCCTGTTTGAAGCCTTCCAAACCCTCGCCAAACAGCAAGATATCCCCTTCCACCTGGAAGTGATGCCACGCCATTCGGGCACCGATGCCTATGCCACACAAATTGTTGCCGAAGGCATTCCCTCCATTGTCATTGGCATTCCGTTACGCTACATGCACACCCCTGTGGAATTGGTCTCCCTCAAAGACATTCGTCGGGCTGGCCACCTGCTGGCAGAGTTCATCGCAACCTTGCAACCCGATTTTATGAACGAAATTACCTGGGACAAAGCCAATGAATGACATTCCCCTCCTCCCCATCATCGGCGATGCCGAAATTGCCCTGCTTGAAAAGCTTTCCAACGCCAACGCTGTTTCAGGCGATGAAGGCGAAGTGCGCGCCATTGTCCTCGAACAGGTGCGCCCGCTGGTTGACGAAGTCAAAGTAGACGCCCTCGGCAACGTGCTCGCCGTGCGCAAAGCCCGGCAGCCCGGTGCGCTGCGCGTGATGCTTGCCGCACATATGGACGAAATCGGGTTCATGCTCACCAGCGATGGCGAAGACGGCCTGTTTTCGTTTGCCCTGGTCGGCGGCATTGATGAGCGCATCCTCCCCGGCAAACCCGTCAAAGTTGGCAAAGATCACGTGCCCGGAGTCATCGGCGCCAAGCCAATCCACCTGCAAGAAGAAGGCGAAGATGAACGCAGCATTCCAGTCGATTCGCTGAAGATTGACCTGGGCCCTGGTGGTGAAAACAAAGCCAAGAAAGGCGATCGCGCCACCTTTGCCACCACCTTCCAGCGCGTTGGCCCCAGCCTGATTGGCAAAGCCCTGGATAACCGTCTGGGCGTTGCCACCATCATTGAGCTGCTTCGCCATGCCCCCGACTCGATTGAGCTCATTGGCGCGTTCACCGTTCAAGAAGAAATTGGCCTGCGCGGGGCGCGCGTGGCAGCCTATGCCATCAACCCCGACCTGGCAATCGCCATTGACTCCACCCCCGCCTACGACCTGCCCCTGTGGGATGGCAGCGAAAACACCGTCTACAACACCCGTCTGGGCGCCGGCCCGGCCATTTACCTGACCGATTCAAGCACGCTCTCAGACCCGCGCATCATCCAACACCTTGTGCGCAGCGCTGAAGCCGAAGGCATTCCCTATCAATTCCGTCAACCGGGCGGCGGCGGCACCGATGCCGGTGCCATTCACAAACAACGTGCCGGCATTCCCAGCGTTTCCGTCTCGGTGCCAGGCCGTTATGCCCATACCCCCGCCCTGGTTGTGCGCCTGGAAGACTGGCAAAACACCCTGCGCCTGCTCCACAGCGCCCTGCGCCGTCTGACGCCCGATGTGCTGGCAGAACCCCGCCCCTAAGAACCCGTTAGAAGGAGAACTCAATGAAATCACTGATCCAAAAACTCGTCGAAAGCATTGGCCCATCAGGCTATGAAGGTGCAACGCGCGAAATTGTGCGCGCCGAGATTGCCGGCCTGGGCGACGAACAACACATAGACGCCTTGGGCAACCTGATTGTGCGCAAAGGCCACAAAGCTGCCAATGGGCTGCGCATCATGCTCTCTGCTCATATGGATGAAATTGGCATCATCGCCACCCACATTGACGAAAACGGCTTTGTGCGTTTCACCACCATCGGCGGTGTGCGCCCACACACTTGCTTTGGCGGACGGGTGCAATTTGTCAACGGGGTGCGCGGCGTCATTGGCGGCGAACGGCTCGAATCGCAAGACAAAGTCCACACCTTTGAACAAATGTACATTGATGTCGGTGCAAGCAGTCGCGCCGACTGCCCCGTCAAAGTGGGCGACATGGCCGGTTTTGAACGTCCCTTCCTCGATTTGGGCAACCGTTTGGTCGCCAAATCAATGGATGACCGCATCAGCGTCGCTGTGCTGATTGAAGCCTTGCGCCAATTCCCCGCCAATAGCCCGCACGAAGTTTACTTCGTCTTCAGCACGCAGGAAGAAGTTGGCCTGCGCGGTGCCACAACCGCCGCCTATGCCATTGACCCCGACCTGGGCATTTCGGTAGATGTTACCGCCACCGGCGACATGCCCAAAGGCCCCAAAATGGAAGTCGGCCTGGGCAAAGGCGCAGCGATCAAAGTGCGCGATGGCGGCATGCTCTCTGACCCGCGCCTCGTGCGTTTCCTGGTCAACACCGCCGAACAGCACAACATCCCCTACCAATTGGAGATTTTGGAAGGTGGCACAACCGATGCGCGCGTGATACAGATTACCCGCGCCGGTGTCCCGGCCGGCTGCATCTCCATCCCCTGCCGCTACATCCATAGCCCATCCGAAATGGTAGACTATGGCGATGTGCAAAACGTGGTGCGCCTGCTCACAGCAACCCTGAGCGGCCCCATTACCCTCGAATAGCCTGTCTTTCCTGGTCTGGCGGAGAAAAAAGTTCTTCTCCGCCAGACCCCTAACAGAATGAAACCGCACCGTGGATTTTGGCCTGCATCCTTTTTGCAACTCCTGCTCATTCTGAGCCTGGCAGGCTGTAGCGTTTTGGGGTTCGCCCAACCCACACCCCCAAACGGCACTGCCACCGCTCCAGCCCCCCTTCCTTCCGCTTCTCCCAGCCCAACCCCAACCGACCCACCCCCACAAAACCTCATCCTCTGGTTGCCCCCCGCTTTTGACCCCAGCCTGCCAACCCCAGCCGGGCAGATTTTGGCTGCGCGCCTGCAACAATTTGAACAACGTCACAACGGCCTGACGATCGAAGTGCGCATCAAAGCCATCAGCGGTCCCAGCAGCCTGCTCAACGCCCTCAGCGTCACCGCCCCGGCGGCCCCCGCAGCACTGCCCGACCTGATCGCCTTGCCACGCACCGACATGGAAATTGCCGCCATCAAAGGCCTGCTCTACCCGGTAGAAGCTTTGGTCAACCTGGAGGATGATCCCGATTGGTATCCCTACGCCCGTGAACTTGCCAGCGTGCAGGGGGAAACGTTCGGCATTCCGTTTGCAGGCGATGCCCTAGCGTTGCTCTACCGCCCATCCAAAACCAGTGTGCCAGCCAGCGATTGGGAAGAAGTGTTACGCCAAAGCCAACCGGTAATTTTTGCCGCAGGCGACCCACGCGCCCTCAACACCCTGGCGCTCTATCTCTCTGCCGGCGGAACGGTTGAGAATATGCAAGGCCGCCCAGAGCTGAGTGAAGAAGCTCTCAAAGCCGTCCTGCGTTTTTATGACCTTGGGGGGCGAAGCGGCCTGTTTTCCTATAATCTGACACAATTACGCGACGAATCACAAGCATGGCAGGCCTATAGCGAACAACGCGCCCATCGCGTTGTCACCTGGAGCTCCTACTATCTATCCAATCGCCCTGCCGATACCACCCTGATTGCCCTGCCCGCCTTCCAGGGTCTCGCCGTCCCCGCCCCAGCCAGTGCCTGGCTTTGGGCCAGCGCCAGCTCGAACCCGGCCCGTCAGGCCCTGGCCATTGAGCTAGCCAACGACTTGAGCGAGAGCAATTTTCAGGCGCAGTGGACCAGCGCAGCCGGCTACCTGCCCACCCGCCCCAGCGCCATGGCCGACTGGCAAGACCCAAGCCTGCGCGCCCTTTATGGGCCCATTCTTCTCAACGCCCGCGCCTTGCCGCGCAATGACCTGCTCAGTCTCATTGGCCCCGCCCTGGAAGAAGCCACCCAACAAGTGCTCCGTCAGGAAGCCGACCCCCTCGCGGCCGCCCAATCTGCCATCCAGCGCGTCCAAGGTCCCCAACCATGAAACGCCTCACCTTCTGTGCCCTCTGCCTGCTGATCGCCTGGCTGCTTGCTGCCTGCGCCCTGACCGGCAGCGTCGGTATCTCGCTCTCAACCCCACCCACCCTCACCCCCTCCCCGACCCCCGACCCAGAAATGACCCTGGATTACTCCCTCAACCTGACCCGTGGCATTTTGGTCGGCGCGGTACTTTTGGTCTTCATCATTGTAGGCGGTTCCTTCAGTGTGATTGCCATCCGCAATCGCAAAAAATGAACGATTTTTGTAACCCATTCCCCAAAAAACTCACTATAATTTAAACATTGTAATTTCTACGTCATCATCCATCACCAATTTGCACCCATCTTTTTTGTTTTTTCCAGGAGGAAGCTATGTCGAAATTCTTGTCCCCGTTGCGTTGGCTGCTGATTGTCTGCCTGATGTTAAGCGCCCTGCTCGTCAGCACACAACCAGCTTCTGCCACATCCATTGATGATGATGGCAAAATCAGCTCAAGTGAAACCATTGACGACGATGTGCTGCTCAGCGCCCAAACCGTCATTGTAGATGGCACAGTCAACGGCATGGTCTTTGCCTTTGGCAACGAAATCACCATCAATGGCACCGTCAACGGCGATTTGTTAGCAATCGCCAGCACGGTCACCATCTCCCCCACTGCACGCGTCAAAGGCAACGTCTTTGCCGCCGGACAAACGATCAATATTCAAGGGGCGGTCGAAGGCTCGGTATTGGTCGGCGGGGCAACCCTCAACTTGGGCTATAAAGCCACAGTCAACCGCAACGTCTATTTTGGCGGCTATTCCTTTGAAGCCCAAAATGACACCGTTATCAACAAAGACTTAAGCGCTGGCGTCTATCAAGCCGTCCTATCCGGCAACCTCAAGGGCAATGCCAACATTGATGCCGCTGCAATTGAAATCAAAGGCCGCATCGGCGGCAATGCCACGTTGAAGGTCGAAGGTCCTGGCGACAATCAAAGTAAGCCGTTCTTCCCCAGCTTTGGCGCGCCCATGCCAGCGCCCCTGCCCAGCGGGCTGCGCATTTCACCCGATGCCCAAATCGTCGGCCAACTGACCTACACCAGCCCGGTTGAACAGGCTGCAAGCATCCAAACCCAACCCAAAGGCGGCACGGTCTTCCAAACCCCTGCCCCACAAGAACAAAGCTCCCGCCAATCTCCCAATCCAAGCATCACCTATCGCGTACCCTTCCTGGGTTGGCTGTTTGAATTCCTGCGCAAGTTGGTCACCCTGCTGCTGTTGGGGGCATTGGTCATTTGGCTGATTCCCGACCTGCTGCAAAAAGCTGCTGCTTTCCTGCGCAGCAAACCCATGCCATCGCTGGGCATGGGCGCGGCTTCCCTCATCATTGGCTATGGCGGGGCTGTGATCGTCGGCATCTTGTTACTGGCCCTCTCGCTGCTGCTTGGCCTGATGACGCTAGAAAGCCTCAGCCGCATTGTCTCCAGCGTAGGGCTGTCGAGCCTGGGGTTGCTGCTTGTCTTCTTCTGGCTGCTGGTCAGCTTTGGCAGCAAGCTGGTCGTCTCGTACCTGATTGGCGACCTGCTGATCGAAAAAATTGCTCCCAAGGCAACCAACCGCAATGTCTGGGTGCTATTGAGCGGTGTGTCGCTCTACACCCTGATTGCCAGCCTGCCCTTCATTGGCTGGCTGATTGTCTTGCTGGTGACGCTGTTTGGCCTCGGCGCGCTCTGGTTCCTGGGGCGCTCCTACTGGCCCAAGAAAAGCCTACCCGCCTGAGCTAAATCACAAGTCCAATCAGGGGCGTCAACATCTCAATTTCGCTGACGCCACCATGACGCCCCTGAAGCGGATTCTCGCGGTTGGCCCACCACCAATACGCATTGCCTGATGGCACGGCCACCCAATCGCCAATGCGATCGCGCACCCGCGCATAGATTTCCCCTTCGCCAAACAGGCCCGCTGCCAACAGGTCTGTGCCGCGTCGCAATTGAAACTGCCCCGGCCAGGTCTCGGCAATGTAGCGCTGCAATCGCTCCTCATAGCCCGGCCGCACGAACAAAAACGGCAGGCGCGCTTCGCTGCTTGGCACCATCACCAAACAATCCATCATCTGCGGATGGTTCTTCAAGTCATACTGCGCTTGTTTCGGGGTGTGCAAATGTCCATGGTCAGCGGTTATCAAAAACAGCGTGTCCCCCCGTCCACGCTTGCGCAAACGACGCACAAATTGCGCCAAAGAACGTGCAAACGCCTGATATTCCAGTTCCACGCGCTCATCTGTTGGCCCATAACGGTGCGAAAGTTCATCCAGGTCGCCCCAATACATCCAGGTATAGCTCGGCTGTTGCGCAGCTTCGGCCAGGTGCTGAAGCACATTGACCCATAAGTCGCTCAAATTGCGAAAAGGCAACAATTCACAGCCGCTTTGCAACATCGTTGAAAGCCCGGAATGTGCAATCGAATGATGCTGACAGGCCACGCAATGCACGTCGTGCTGCACAAGGTGCGGCGCCAGAGTCGGCACAGGCAAAAACGTCAGCGGGTCAAACCCTGTGCGGCGCAAACCGCCCACATCCCCCGGCGAACTGGCTGCGGCGTGAGTAATTAAATTGGCAATCATGCCATATTCTTTCAACCAGACCTCGTAACCGACCACCCCATGCGTCGCAGGCGGCTGACCGGTCCACAGCGTCGTCAACGCTGCCGAGGTTGTACTTGGCACCACACTGGTCAGCGGTGCAACCATTCCCGGCCCATCCAAAATCTCAGCCCAACTGTCTTGTGCGGCACGCTGCAAGAAAAAGTCCAGCCCCAACCCATCTACCAAGAGCAGCAACACATGGCGGAACGGCCCCCCTACCGCGCTGAGCCATGGCTCAGCGAGCGGCGCCGTGCCAAACGTCGGCACCCCCAACCAATGACAAAGGCTCGCTGGCAAATTGGCCAACGACGCCCCTGCATACGCCGGATACACCACATCCGCTCCCAAATCCAACCCCGATAAACGATGCGCCTTCAGGCCTGGTAATAGCTGTGTAACAAGTGACCGTGTCATAAAACTTTTCTCCAAACAAGATGCCTTATCATACCACATCTCCCCAACACAGGCTGTGCTATAATGAAAACGCTGATCTTTTCTTTGGGAGTTCCCATGGCTGTTCCTTCCCCCGCACGCCGCGAACTGCTCACCTGGAACGAGTTCGACGGCTTGATTGACCATCTCTTACCGCAATTTGAGGTTGAATTTGATGCCCTGCTGCTAATTACCACCGGCGGCATTGTACCCGGCGGCGTGTTGGCCGAAGCGCTTAAACAGACGGTCCTGTTTACCGCCTCGGTAGATTTTCCGGCATTGCAAAATGTCAGCGATGAAGAACACGCCCGACTGCGCGCCTGGCCAAATTTTCTGGAATTCCCAGCCGATGAAATGCTGCGCGGTCGGCGCGTCCTGGTCATTGACGATGTGTGGGGCTCAGGACGCACCATGACAGCTGTGCGGCACCGC